>NZ_JBKFAX010000020.1:0-121698 GCF_053345865.1 Mycobacterium sp. C31M
GCCTGGGTGGCCCAGAACGCCAACCGGTCGGCCTCGGCCGCGTCGTAGAGAGCCGCCGTCGCATTGGCATTGGCCACGAACTCGGCGGGCGGGGGATAGGCTGATGGCACGCCGGTCTGCGTCGCTGTGGTGTCGCTCATGGCTGTGAGCCTAGTCACCAAAGGTTGCAGTGGCGTTGGAGCGTCACAGGATGCGCTGCGGACGGTTCGCGAACTGCGCCGAACGGTCGGAGATTGCGAGTCCAGCGGTCGGCTAGCGTGATGCCAATGACCGATCCGCTTTCCCCGCTGGTGTCGCTGGAAGGTGTCGCCGCCGCCGGCGACGAGGCGCGCGAAGCGTTGGGACGGGCGCACCGGCACCGGACGAACCTGCGCGGATGGCCGCAGACGGCGGCCGAGGCCGCGCTGCGGGCCGCGCGGGCGAGTTCGGTGCTCGACGGCGGATCACTGAATCTCAACGAAGCGGGTGAACCCGATCCGGTGCTCGCCGGCGCACTGCGGGTGTCCGAGGCGCTCGAGGGCGGCGCCACCGCCCTGACCAAGGTATGGCAGCGCGCACCGTTGCAGGCGTTGGCCCGGTTGCATTCCCTGGCCGCCGCCGATCTGGTGGACGACGACCGGCTGGGCCGCCCGCGTTCGGAGCCCGAGGTCGGGCCGCGACTGGAGATGCTCGCCGAGTTGGTGACCGGCGCGACGACGGTGCCTGCCTATGTATTGGCAGCTGTCGCGCACGGTGAGCTGCTGACCCTGGAGCCCTTCGGCGCCGCCGACGGTGTGGTCGCGCGAGCGGTGTCGCGGCTGATCACCATGTCCAGCGGTCTGGACCCGCACGGGCTAGGGGTCCCGGAGATGTTCTGGATGAAACAGTCCGGCAACTACCGGGCCGCGGCGCGTGGGTTCGCGTCCGGCACGCCGAACGGATTGGGTGCCTGGTTGGTGCTCAGCAGCCAGGCCCTACATGCCGGCGCGCGTGAGGCGCTGTCGATCGCCGAGGCTGCTCGGGACACGCCCAGCAAATGAAGCGGGCGGCGTTCCGAGACCAGACTTGCGTCTGACCCGGCTCGCCGCCCGCTAGCACGGATTCCGGTTACCAAGCGTGCTGAGGTGGGTTGTGTGGGTGGCCTCGGCGTTCTCCCGATGCGCTACGACTGCAACCCCACCCAAGGGGCTGTCGACGCCATTCGCTTTTCGGAATTCCGCAGGCCCACAACGCTTCTGCCTGTATCGCGGCTTGAGCTCCGCGTGGGTTCCGGTGATCCGTGCTGGGAATCCCGACTCGGGAGATCACACCTTCTCTTCCGGTGTGGCCTTGGCCTTGCCGAGCTTCCGTGCCTCCTTTGTACTACGTGACCGCGGTCACATCAAGTATCAATGGGGGGTGAATCCTGATCGTTACGGCATGGCTTCGGTGTTGTGGCCAGCTACCGACGAGTAGCCGTGCGTGGCAGCACTTTCCGCAGCAGCGAGTAGGTCAGCGCGCCGCCGGCCAGGGCGCTGAGTCCGACTGCGACCGTGGTGGCCACGGCCGCGCCGGACGGGGCGGGTAGACGATCGCGCAGCGAGACCGGACGGCTGAAGGTCAACACCGGCCAGCCGCGCGCGCCGGCCTCCTTGCGCAGCGCGCGATCGGGATTGACCACCGAGGGGTGGCCGACGGCCTCCAGCATCGGTAGGTCGGTGACCGAGTCCGAATACGCGTAGCAGTGCTCAAGGGCGTAGCCCTCCCGCTCTGCGAGTTCCCGGATGGCGTCGACCTTGCCCTCGCCGAAGCAGTAGAAGGCGACTTCGCCGGTGTACTTTCCGTCCTCGACGACCATCCGGGTCGCCATCGCGTGGGTGGCGCCCAGCGCCGCGGCGATCGGTGCCACGATTTCTTCGCCGGAGGCCGACACCACGACCACATCGCGGCCGCAGAGTTTGTGATCGGCGATCAGGTTGGCGGCCTCGTCGAACACCAGCGGATCGACGATCTCGTGCAGTGTCTCACCGACGACCGAACGGACCTGCTCGACATCCCATCCGGTGCACATATCGGTCAGATAGGTGCGCATCCGGTCCATCTGGTCGTGATCGGCGCCGGACATCAGGAAGAGAAATTGTGCGTACGACGACTTCAGGACCGCACGACGATTGAGCAGTCCTTGATCAAAGAAGGGTTTGCTGAAAGCGAGGGTGCTGGACTTTGCGATGACCGTTTTGTCGAGGTCGAAGAATGCCGCCGTGCGGATGGGTTGGCCGCTCTGCGCTGCGGGATCCGGCGCGACAACACTTTCGGCGGGCCCGTCGGATACCGTCACGCATTCCAGCATAAGCCGATCGGCGGGGATAACTTTCCCAGCGATGGGAAAGTGGCAGCTCAAGACACGTGTCGCATTCTGCACGATTTTTGACAAACGGCTACGAATCCCGGCGTTCGCTACTTGCGCCACCGGGTAAATCCGTGTGTATAGTGGCTATTACTCGGCCTTAGCCGAGTGTGGATCAGCCCGACCCCCCGGGGCTGATACACGACGACCTCCGCCTCCTCCCCCCCTGGCGGGGGTCGTCCCTTTTTCGGGGGTTTTTTCTTTCCGCGTCAATTTGCGATCTCTGCGCAACGTTGCGGAACGCCGTTTTCACCGCCCGGTTGTGCACAATCGCGGGTTCATCCACAGATCCGTGAAAGCCCCTGGCGCACGGTGCGCGCGCGCTCGCAGTCTGGGGTGGTGACGACAACCGCGGCAGTCCTGGCATTGGTCGACGACCGATCCCTGCGTGACGATGTGGACCGGGTGGCGGCCGCGGCCGGACTGCGCGTCGTGCACGCCGACCGCCCGTCCGGGCGCACCGGCTGGCTTGGTGCGCGCGCGGTCGTGCTCGACGCGGTGTGTGCGCATCGGTGCGCACCGCAGGGCCTACCCCGTCGCGACCGTGTCCTGCTGGTCGGACGTGACGTGCCCGGTGCCGACGAATGGCGTGCGGCGGTCGCCGTCGGCGCCCAGGAGTTCCTCCGGCTACCCGAACAGGACGGGCAGCTGGTCGAGGCGCTCGCCGCGGCGGACACCGAAATGGGCGGACGTGGCGGGGTGCTCGCCGTGCTCGGTGGGTGTGGCGGTGCGGGTGCCTCGTTGATGGCGGCCGCGTTGGCACAGTCGGCGCCGTCGGCACTACTCATCGATGCCGACCCGTGGGCAGGCGGGATCGATCTGGCGATGGGCACCGAGCGAGTACCGGGGCTGCGGTGGCCCGACCTGACGCTCAGTGACGGCAGGCTCGGCTATGACGCACTGCGCGCCGCACTACCGCAGCGGCGCACCGTCACCGTTTTGTCCGGCGGCCGCAGTGGCGGGGAGGTCGAGTGCGGCCCGCTCGGCGCCATCATCGACGCGGGTCGGCGGGCAGGGGTGACCGTGGTCTGCGATACGCCGCGCCGGGCCGGTCTGGTCACCGAGATGGCCTTGGGGACAGCCGATCTGGTCGTGATGATGGTGCCGGCCGACGTCCGTGCGGCCGCGGCCGCCGGTGCGCTCGCGGGGTGGGCATGCGCGGTCAATCCGAACATCGGCCTGGTGGTCCGTGGGCCGGCGCCCGGTGGGCTGCGCGCCGCCGATGTGGCGGCCGGTGTCGGGCTTCCGCTGCTCGCTGCCATGCGCCCGCAGCCGGGGCTGGCCGGTGCTCTCGAGCGAGGTGGGCTCGATCTGCGTGCGCGGTCACCACTGGCGCAGGCGGCGGCCAAGGTCCTGCAGGTGCTGCGTGGACAGCCGGTGCCGGCATGAGCAATACGCTGATCGACCGTGTGCGGGAACGTCTGGCCGCCGAGCAGGCACCCCTGCGGCCCGCGGTGGTGGCCGATGCCATCCGCGCCGAATCGGGCGGGTTGCTCGGCGACACCGAGGTGCTGAGCAGCCTGCGGACACTGCAGACCGAGCTCACCGGCGCCGGAATCCTCGACCCGCTGCTGCGTGCGCCGGGAACCACCGACGTGCTGGTCACCGCTCCGGACGCGGTGTGGATCGATGACGGCGACGGGTTGCGGCGCAGCACAATCCGGTTCGCCGACGAGGACGCGGTGCGCCGGCTCGCGCAACGGCTGGCGCTGGCGGCGGGCCGGCGCCTCGATGACAGCCAACCGTGGGTCGACGCCCAGCTCACCTGCCTGGGCGCCGATACCGTCCGGTTGCATGCCATGCTGCCGCCGGTCGCCGCGGCCGGCACCTGCATCTCGCTGCGTGTGCTTCGCCCAGCCGGCCAGGACCTCCCTGCGCTGATCGCCGCCGGCGCGATTCCGGCGCCGGCCGCGGACCTGCTGGCACAGATCATCGGTGCCCGGCTGGCATTCCTGATCTGCGGGGGCACTGGAGCGGGCAAGACCACCCTGTTGTCGGCGGTGCTCGGTACGGTCGCCGACGGTGAGCGCATCATCTGTGTCGAGGATGCCGCCGAACTGGCGCCGCAACACCCACACGTGGTGAAACTTGTTGCCCGGGGCGCGAATATCGAGGGTGTCGGGGAGGTGACGATGCGCGATCTGGTCCGGCAGGCGCTGCGGATGCGACCGGACCGCATCGTGGTCGGTGAGGTCCGTGGTGCCGAGGTCGTCGACTTGCTGACCGCGCTGAACACCGGGCACGACGGCGGGGCCGGCACCGTGCACGCCAACAGTGCCGCCGAGGTTCCCGCCCGCCTGGAGGCGCTCGCCGCGCTCGGTGGGCTGGACCGGGCGGCGCTGCACAGCCAACTGGCCGCCGCGGTGCAGCTGGTGTTGCACGTCGGCCGGGACCGGCGGGGCCGTCGCCGACTGACCGAGATCGCGGTACTGGCGCGGGCGGCGGACGGCTGGGTGACGGCGCGCACCGCGTGGCACGCCGATCGCGGGTTCGGCTGCGGGATGGATTGTTTGCAGCATCTCATCGACGCGCGGGTGCCGCGATGACGGCCGCGGCGTTACTGCTGGCGACCGCACTTCTGGTCACCCCGGCACCCGCCCGGCATCGGCTCAGAATCGTGGTCGAGGCGCCGACACCGGGGAGGGGCCTGCGATGGTGCGCCGGTGGGTCGGCCGTGCTCGGCGCTTCGGTGCTGCTGGAGCCGACGGTCGTTTTGGCCGGCGCCGTGGTGGTGGTCACCGTCGTGCTGCGACGGCGGTCGGTGAGCCGGCGAGCGGTGGGCATCGCCGAATCGGCCGGCCTGCGCGATGCACTCGACATCGTGGTGGGGGAGCTGCGGGTCGGTGCGCACCCGGTCGCGGCACTGGGGGCGGCAGCCGGTGAGGTCGACGTTCCGGTGGGCTCGAAGCTGCTGGCCGTCGCGGCGCGGGGCCGTCTCGGCGCCGATTTCGCTGCCGGATTCCGGTCGGTGGCTGACGATTCCGCGTCACCGGAGCACTGGCAGCGGATGGCGGTGTGTTGGCGACTGGCGCAGGCACACGGACTGGCGATCGCCACCCTGATGCGTGCCGTCCAGCATGACATCGTCGAGCGGGATCGGTTCCGGGTCCGACTGGACGCCGGTCTGGCCGGGGCCCGCGCCACCGCCGCGGTGCTGGCCGGCATGCCGGTGCTCGGTATCGCGATGGGCCAGCTGATCGGCGCCGAGCCGGTGCGATTCCTGCTGAGCGGCGGCGGCGCGGTCGTCCTGCTGGTCGGGGTCACCCTGTCCTGTGCGGGGCTGTTCTGGTCGGATCGTATCATCGCCGGGGTGTCGACATGACCTGGGCCGCATTACTTCTGGCCGGTGCAGTGCTGCTGGGCGCGGGTCCGGGTCGCGACTTAAGGGTCAGCGCTCCGGTGGTGCCGCCGCGCGCACCCCGGGATCCGTTGGCGGCCGCGTCGTGCCTGGATGTGCTGGCGGCCTGCTTGTCTGCCGGAATGGCCACGGCCACTGCGACCGCCGCGGCTGCCCCGTTGGCACCCCCGCGACTGGCCGAGCAACTCATCCGGGCCGGGCATCTGCTGGCACTCGGCGCGGAATCCGAACGGGCCTGGGCTGATCCGGGTGCGGACGGTGACCGCTACGGCGCTGCGTTGGCCAGGCTGGCCCGGCGCTCTGCGGTATCGGGTGCCGCGCTGGCGGGCAGCGTCGCCGAACTGGCCGATCAGGTTCGGGCCGATGCCGGTTCGGCCGCGGATGCCGCGGCCGAGCGGGCCTCGGTGTTGATCGCCGGGCCGCTGGGCCTGTGTTACCTACCGGCATTCGTTTGTCTCGGGATCGTCCCGGTGGTCGCCGGACTGGCCGGCGACTTGATATCAGGTCTGTGAGTTGAAGGGGAGAATGCATGCTGGCGAACATGATCCGATCGGTACAGGCGAGGTTGATGCTGGCCGTCGCCGACGAGTCCGGGATGAGCACGGTCGAATACGCCATCGGCACCATCGCGGCCGCGGCCTTCGGGGCGATCCTGTACACCGTGGTGACCGGGGATTCGATCGTCACCGCGCTGTCCAACATCATCAGCCGCGCGCTGAACACCAGTGTCTGATTGATGATCGTGGTGCGGTCACCGTCGAAGCCGCGTTTGCGATCGCCGCCCTGGCGACGGTGCTGGTGGTGTGCCTGGCCGGTGTCAACGCCACCGTCTTGCAGATCCGCTGTGTGGACGCGGCCCGCGAGGCCGCCCGGCTGGTCGCCCGCGGTGACGACGGGGTGGCGGCGGCGCGCCGGGTCGGACCGGCCGGGGCGGCGATATCGGTGGACCGCGACGGGGCCTTCGTGGTGGCCCGGGTCAGCACCACATCGGCGCTGCTACCCGGGATCACCATCACCGCCGACGCCGTCGCGGCGGCCGAGTCGGGTCGCTGACGAGGGCGGGGCGGCGACGCTGCTGGCCGTCGCGCTGATCGCGGTGCTGCTCACGATGACCGCGGGGGCCACGGTGCTGGGATCAGTGGTGATCACCCGGCACCGTGCGCAGGCCGCGGCCGATCTGTCCGCGCTGGCCGGTGCGGCGCGGTTGGCGGCCGGTGAGCAGAGTGCCTGCGCGGCAGTCGAATCAGTGACACACGCCAATGCGGGCACGGTGGCCGAGTGCGCCGTGGACGGCCTGGACGTGCTGGTCACCGTGACGGCGACGACGGTGCTGTCCGGGTGGCAGGTGTCGGCCCGGGCCCGCGCCGGACCTGCTCAGGCGCCGTGATCGGCCGATTTGCCCAGGCGCAGCATCGATTTCAGGGTTGCCCGGGTGTCGGAGTCGGAGCCGTCGACGACAGTGCCACCGTGCAGCGATGCGACCAGTTCCTCGTCGGTGGGCAGTCGCATGGACAGCAGCGCGGCGTAGGTCTCGTCGTCGAGTTCGACCCGGTTGACGGTTACGTGCACCGGGGTGAAACCCCCGCCGTAGGCCGGCAGACGTAGCACCCGCGCCGTCGGCCCGTCCACGAATTCCCTTGCCATGGCAAGAACGTGGTGCTCATCGGCGGGGTCCAGCACGTTCTCGCCACGTTCCCCGGCCCGCCAGTCGTAGAACGGGCAGGGCTTGTCCAGCCACTTGAGCAGCCGCCAGTGGTTCAGGTCGACCAGCGCCCGGTGCACCCCGGGTGCGGACAGGCCGTTGAGGATGCGCTGGGCCAGATCGTCGGGACGCACCACCGGTCCCTCCACCACACTGCGCCAGTTCATCGCCCGGCAGATCAATCGTTCGCTGCCGTCGTCCTGCTGCTCGGTTACCGCTCGGGCGACGAACCCGACCGTGATCGGTCGGCCCCGGTAGTCGGTGACATTCCATGTGCTGCACAGGAAGTTCCCGGGTTTGGCCCGGATCACCATCGAGAGCACCTTGGACTCGTTCGGGTTGAGGTTGCGGGCGGGCAGATCCTCGGCGAACGCGCGACCGTGGGTGGCCTCCACGCTGATATCGCGCCCGGAATTGGTCAGCGATTCCGGGGTGTCGGTGGCCACCCCGGTGGTCAGATCCCATTTGAGCGGGCCCGGTATCGGCCGTTCAGGCGGATCGACACCGGGCGGGCCGATCCACAGGTGCACACCGTGGATCACCCCGTCGGACATGTGCACCACCTCGGTGCGGATCACGCGGTCGTGTTTGGGGGTGATGCTGCTCAGCGCGTGACCGGCGCGCACCGTCTCGCCGATCGCCGATTGGATGGCCATCAGGTGCGGGTTGCGGCGTAGGAAAGTGCTGATCGGAACCAGGTTCTTGGTGCGTGACCCCTGCGCTACGACGGCAGGCTCGTCACCCAGCGTCTCCACGAGCAGCCAGTCGTGGTCCATACCGGGAAGTTTAGCCGCCGGTGACCATTACGCCTGCCGTTTGCTCAGGCTTCGGAATCAGTCGGAATCTGCTGTTGGATGCGTGTCGGCGGCGTGCCGATAGCGGTCGCTGGTCGCCAAAGGAGTTGCAGCTGACCCGCTGAAAAGGTAATTTCCGTCTGCGCCCGGTGCTCCGGGACTGAGAACGGATCGCGTTGTCCGACCGTTTTGCTGCAGGCGAATGTGCTCGGCGTGGCTGGCGTGGTGCCTCTGAACGGGACGGTCGACGAGGGGTGGGCCGTCAAAACGACGTCAGTGTCGGGCCAGTTCGCCGAGTACCAGCCGCAGAACCCGTACCGCGCCTGCCTTGTCCAGCGGGTCATTGCCGTTGCCGCACTTGGGTGACTGCACACATGACGGACATCCGGCCGGGCACTCACACGCCTCTATGGCCTCCGCTGTCGCCTCCCACCACACCGACAGCTGCCGGTATCCCCGGTCCGCGAATCCGGCACCCCCGGGATGCCCGTCGTAGACAAAGATCGTCGGTAGGCCGTCTTCGGGACCCGAGGCCGTCGACACCCCGCCGATGTCCCCGCGGTCGCAACTGGCCACCAACGGCAGCAGACCGATCGCCGCGTGTTCGGCCGCATGGAGCGACCCGGGTACCGCCAGGGGATCGATACCGTTGGCGTACAAGACTTCCGGTTCGATCGTGCACATCACCGCGACGGTGTCCAACGTCCGGGTGGGCATGTCCAGCTCGACGAAATCGATGACCTCGCCGTCGAGCCGGCGGCGCAGGAACCCGGTGACGGTGTTGGACACCGAGACCGGTACCACCCCGATCGTCACCGACCCGAACGTCATCCGCTCACCGGCACCGGTCACCGCGATATCGGTGACCTCGCGGGCGGCCGTCGTGTAACCGGGATCCTGCGCGTGCACCAACGCGATACCGTCCTCGAAATCCAGGCTGTCGACGACATAGGTCTCGCCCTGATGCAGATAGACCGCACCCGGGTGAACCGATGCCGGTGCCTGCCCGGTGCCGGTGGTCCCGAGCATCCGGCCCGTCCCGGACTCCAGGATCGCGATCTGCCCGCCAGATCCGCCGCGGATGTCGACCGCGGGGTGCGGGTCGATCTCGGGTGCGGGGAACCAGCCGCCGGCGCGGCGGCGCAGCAGCCCGTCGTCCACCAGTTCGGCGGCCACGGCCTCGGCATCCCAGGCCCGCACCTCGGTATCGGTCAGCGGCAGCTCGGTGGCCGCGCACAGCAGCTGTGGACCCAACACGTACGGATTTCCCGGATCGATGACCACCTTTTCGATCGGTTTGGCCAGCAGCGCCCGCGGGTGATGCACCAAATAGGTGTCCAGCGGGTCGTCGCGCGCGATCAGCACGATCAAGGCGCTCTGCCCACGCCGCCCGGAGCGGCCGGCCTGCTGCCAGAACGACGTCACCGTCCCGGGGAAGCCGGCCAGTACCACCGCGTCCAGGCCGGCGATGTCCACCCCGAGCTCGAGCGCGTTGGTGGTGGCCAGCCCGCGCAGCCCGCCCTCGGACAGCGCGTGCTCCAGTGCCCGGCGATCCTCGGCGAGGTAGCCGGCGCGGTAGGAGGCGACCTGCCCGGCGAGCTCGGGGGCGATGTCCTCGAGCCGGTCCCGGGCTCCCAGCGCGGTCAGTTCCGCACCGCGCCGCGACCGGACGAAGGCCAGCGTGCGGGCCCCCTCGGCGATCAGATCGGCCATCACCCGGGCGGCTTCGGCGCCCGCCGACCGCCGCACCGGTGCCCCGTTCTCACCGACCAGATCCGGTAGCAGGGCCGGCTCCCACAGACACACGGTGCGACCGCCGTGCGGTGAACCGTCCTCGGTCACCGCGGTGACGGTCTGCCCGATCAGCCGGGACGCGGTCTCGGCGGGAGCGGCGGTGGTGGCGCTGGCGAAGATGACCGTCGGCGAACCGCCGTACCGTTCGCACAGCCGCAGCAGCCGACGCAGCACCAACGCCACGTTGGAACCGAAAATGCCGCGGTAGTAATGGCATTCGTCGACGACGACGAACTTCAGATTCTTCAGGTAGACGGCCCAGCGGGCGTGGTTGCGCAGCAGCGACAGGTGGATCATGTCCGGGTTGGAAAAGATCCATCGCGATCGTTCACGGGCGAATCGGCGCAGGTCGGTGCCGGCATCGCCGTCATAGGCGCAGGGCGCCACATCGTGGCAGCGGGGCAGCTCCGAGGTCAGTTCGTGGGCGGCGCGCAACTGATCGTGCCCGAGCGCCTTGGTGGGGGACAGATACAACGCGCGGCCCCGCGGGTCGGCGGCCAGCGCGGTCAGGATCGGCAGCTGATAGGCCAGGGACTTGCCGGAGGCGGTGCCGGTGGACAGCACCACATGCCGTCCGGTGTGGGCCAGGTCGGCGGCCGCCGCCTGATGTGACCACGGTGTGCTGACACCACGTTCGGCGAAGGCGGCGACCAGATCCGGATCGGCCCACGCGGGCCACGATGCGGTATCGCTGCGGCGTGGCGGCAGATCCTCGATGTGCCGCACCGGATCCTCATCGGCGGGGGTGCCCCGGACAGCGCTGGACAGCAGATCTCGACCGAAATCGGACCCGTCAGCGGTCCCCGACGCAGACACAAGGCTCCTTTCCAGTTCACCGGCATGTATCCCCAGGTGAATTGTTAACTACTTGATGGCTCCGAGACTGTCGCTGCCGCGTTGAACGTGGTTGACTAAAGGCGGTCGCAGCTTCTGTGTTCGTGTATTTGCACCCGCAGGATCGACGTTGCGATCGCGTTCCTGCGAGGGTTGTAGGTCGGGTCGAGTTCCGATTACACACGCGTTGGTAAGCGGTCGGAACGGGCCCGGTACACCGGACGTCGGTGAACCGCACCCGGTAAGAGAAGGAAAGTACGAAAGATGCCACAGGGAACTGTGAAGTGGTTCAACGCGGAGAAGGGCTTCGGCTTCATCGCACCCGAGGACGGCTCCGCTGACGTGTTTGTCCACTACACGGAAATCCAGGGGTCGGGCTTCCGCACCCTGGAGGAGAACCAGAAGGTCGAGTTCGAGGTCGGCCAGAGCCCCAAGGGGCCGCAGGCCACCGGCGTTCGCGCCGTCTGAGCCAACAGAGGTTGAGAACACCCCCGGCCGAGCCGGGGGTGTTTTCGTATCCGACGCCCGCGCCATTGACCCGTCGCCTCGCTCGCCCCGGATAGTGTCGAACTGTGAGCCAACTGTCCTTCTTCTCGGCGGAGTCGGTGCCCCCGGCGCTGGCCGATCTGACCGGGCTGTTGGCTGCCCAGGGGCAGGTGGTGATCGTCGGGACGCAGGCCCGATTGTCGGTGGTCGTGGACGCGCTATGGCGCGCCCAGGGCCTGGCCGAGATGATCGACGAGGCCGGTCTGACGCCGGAGATCGCCCGCACCGACGAGCACACCCCGCTGGTGCGCACCGCCCTGGACACCCGACTGGTGGACGTCGCCGGCGCGTGGACACGCGGCGCGGTCAAGACCGTGCCTGCCAGCTGGGTGCCGGGGCCGCGGGTGCTGCGGGCGTGGACGCTGGCGGCGGGCTCCCCGGAGGCCGAGCGGTACTTGCTGGGACTGGACCCGCATGCGCCCGACACCCACGCGGCCCTGGCATCGGCGCTGATGCGGGCGGGAATCGCACCCACCCTGATCGGTACCCGGGGATCACATCCGGCGTTGCGGATCAGTGGGAGAAGACGGCTATCACGCCTGGTAGAGAACGTCGGGGAACCACCCGGGGACACCGATGCGTTCGCACATTGGCCGCGAATGTAAGGCCCCGTCGCTGGCGAGCCAGTTTGCACATGCCCGCCCAGGATGCGAAATTGTCAGTTGCCAGAGTGACAGAATTGCCTGGCAGCACAGAAGTGGAGAGTAGAAGAAGGTGGCAGGCGCCGGTAACGTCCGACGGCTCGTGATTGTCGAGTCGCCGACCAAAGCGCGCAAGATCGCAGGCTACCTGGGCTCCAATTACATCGTCGAATCCTCCCGCGGACACATCCGTGACCTGCCGCGGGCCGCTGCCGATGTCCCCGCCAAGTACAAGTCGGAGCCCTGGGCACGGCTCGGGGTGAACGTCGATGCCGACTTCGAGCCGCTCTACATCGTCAGCCCGGACAAGAAGGGCACGGTCACCGAGCTCAAGGATCTGCTCAAGGGTGTCGACGAGCTCTACCTCGCCACCGACGGTGACCGCGAGGGTGAGGCCATCGCCTGGCATCTGCTGGAGACGCTGAAGCCGAAGGTCCCGGTCAAGCGGATGGTCTTCCACGAGATCACCGAGCCGGCTATCCGGGCCGCTGCCGAGAGCCCCCGCGATCTGGACATCGACCTGGTCGACGCCCAGGAGACCCGGCGCATCCTGGACCGCCTCTACGGCTACGAGGTGTCCCCGGTGCTGTGGAAGAAGGTCGCCCCGAAGCTGTCGGCCGGCCGCGTGCAGTCGGTGGCCACCCGCATCATCGTGCAGCGTGAACGCGAGCGGATGGCGTTCCGCAGCGCCGGCTACTGGGATGTCAGCGCCGAACTGGACGCTTCGGTCTCCGACCCGGCCGCGTCCCCGCCGCGGTTCACCGCCCGACTCAACACCGTCGACGGCCGTCGGGTGGCCGCCGGTCGCGATTTCGACTCCCTGGGTGCGGTCAAGAAGCCCGATGAGGTGCTCGTCCTCGACGAGGCCGCCGCGACCGGGCTGGCCACCGGACTGCGCGGCGCGCAGTTGGCGGTCTCCTCGGTGGAGCAGAAGCCCTACACCCGTAAGCCGTATGCGCCGTTCATGACGTCGACGCTGCAGCAGGAGGCCGGGCGCAAGCTGCGGTTCTCCTCCGAGCGCACCATGAGCATCGCGCAGCGGCTGTACGAGAACGGCTACATCACCTATATGCGTACCGACTCGACGACCTTGTCGGAGTCGGCCATCAACGCCGCCCGCAACCAGGCCCGCGACCTGTACGGCCCGGAGTACGTGCACCCGAGCCCGCGGCAGTACACCCGGAAGGTGAAGAACGCGCAGGAGGCCCACGAGGCCATCCGCCCGTCCGGTGACGTGTTCCAGACCCCCGGTCAGCTGCACAGCGCGCTGGAGACCGACGAATTCCGGCTCTACGAGCTGATCTGGCAGCGCACCGTCGCCTCGCAGATGGCCGATGCGCGCGGAACCACTCTGTCGCTTCGTATTTCGGGTCAGGCGAGCAGTCGTTCGATTGACGGCACTGCCGTCGGCGGCGAGCAGGTGGTGTTCAACGCCTCCGGTCGCACGATCACCTTCCCGGGCTTCCTGAAGGCCTACGTCGAGAGCATCGACGAGCAGGCCGGCGGTGAGTCCGACGACGCCGAGAGTCGGCTGCCGAACCTGACGCAGGGCCAGCGTGTCGATGCTGCGGACCTGACCGCCGACGGGCACACCACCAGCCCCCCGGCCCGCTACACCGAGGCCTCGCTGATCAAGGCGCTCGAGGAGCTGGGCATCGGCCGGCCGTCGACCTACAGCTCGATCATCAAGACCATCCAGGACCGCGGTTACGTGCACAAGAAGGGCAGCGCGCTGGTGCCGTCCTGGGTCGCGTTCGCCGTGATCGGGTTGCTGGAACAGCATTTCGGTCGGCTCGTCGACTACGACTTCACCGCCGCCATGGAGGACGAGCTCGACGCGATCGCCTCCGGCAACGAGCGACGTACCAACTGGCTCAACAACTTCTACTTCGGTGGCGAGCACGGGGTGGACGGCTCGATCGCCCGCGCCGGTGGGCTCAAGAAGCTCGTCGGTGGCAATCTCGAAGAGATCGACGCCCGACTGGTCAACTCCATCAAGCTTTTCGACGATGCCGAAGGCCGCGCCGTCAACGTCCGGGTGGGGCGTAACGGCCCGTACCTGGAGCGGATGATCGAGGATCCGGACAACCCGGGTGAGCTCAAACCGCAGCGCGCCAACCTCAAGGACGAGCTGACCCCTGACGAGCTGACCATCGAGCTCGCCGAAAAGGCTTTCGCGACACCGCAGGAGGGCCGCAGCCTCGGCGTGGACCCGGAGACCGGACACGAGATCGTGGCCAAGGACGGGCGTTTCGGCCCGTACGTCACCGAGGTGCTGCCCGCCCCCGAGGACCCCGACGACGGCTCGGACGGTGTCGGTGCCAAGAAGAAGAAGACGCCGACGGGCCCCAAGCCGCGCACCGGTTCGCTGCTGCGCACCATGGACCTGGAAACCGTCAACCTGGAAGATGCGCTCAAGCTGCTGTCGCTGCCGCGCGTCGTGGGCGTCGACCCCGCGAACAACGAGGAGATCACCGCGCAGAACGGTCGTTACGGCCCATATCTGAAGCGCGGCACCGATTCCCGGTCGTTGGCCACCGAAGAGCAGATGTTCACCATCACCCTCGACGAGGCACTCAAGATCTACGCCGAACCCAAGCGCCGTGGTCGGCAGGGGGCGGCCACCCCGCCGCTGCGCGAGCTCGGCAACGATGCGGCCTCGGGTAAGCCGATGGTCATCAAGGACGGTCGCTTCGGTCCCTATGTCACCGACGGTGAGACCAACGCCAGCCTGCGCAAGGGTGATGACGTGCTGTCCATCACCGACGAGCGGGCCTCGGAGTTGTTGGCCGACAGGCGAGCCCGCGGTCCGGTGAAGAAGGCCGCCAAGAAGAGCCCGGCGAAGAAGGCGGCGGCCAAGAAGGCTGTTGCAAAGAAGACGGTGGCCAAGAAGACACCCGCGAAGAAGGCGGCGAAGAAGGCCTAACCGGTCGGTTCCGGCGCCGGTGTCGGTGCGATCGCCCGGACGGCCGGGCGGGCCAGCTGGGTGGGCGCGGACCGTCCGCGCAGCTCCACGATCTCGCCGACATCCCAGGCCAGCGCCTCGGCGTCGACGGCCCCGCTGACCGCGATGGCAGAGGCCAGCACGTGGCCCTCCTCCAGCTTGGCCAGCTCGGTCAGGCGTGCGGCCTCGTTGACCGGGTCGCCGATCACGGTGTACTCGAAGCGGGCCTGCGCGCCGATGTGTCCGGCGATCGCCCGGCCCGCCGAGACTCCGATACCGAACTCGGTCTGCCCCAACACGTTCACCAGTTCGTCGTGCAGCTCACGGGAGGCGGCCAGGGCGGCACCGGAGGCGTCGGGATGCTCGATCGGGGCGCCGAAGATGGCCAGCGCCGCGTCCCCCTGGAACTTGTTGACGAATCCGCCGTGTTTGTTGACGGTGTCGACGATGACCCGGAAGAACTCGTTGAGCAGGTTGACGACCTCGGACGCCGGAATGGTCGAGGCCAGCTGGGTGGAGCCGACCAGGTCGACGAACAGCACCGCGACATCGCGCTCCTGGCCGCCCAGTTCGGTACCGCGTTCCAGGGCCCGGCGGGCCACGTCCTCACCCACGTAGCGGCCGAACAGGTCGCGCAGCCGCTGCCGCTCGGCCAGGTCGCGCACCATGTCGTTGAAACCGGCCTGCAGCAGGCCGAGTTCGCTGGCGTCATAGATCTGCATGTGCGCGTTGTAGTTTCCGCGCTGCACCTCGCCGAGCGCCCAGCGCAGCTGGCGCAGCGGGTCGGCGATGGACATCGACACAAGGATGGTGCCCACCAGACCGATCAGCAGGGCGGCGATGGCCAGCAGCAGGATCGGTGTGGTCAGCTTGTCCGAGGGAGCACGCAGGATCTCGAATTTGCTGGCGACCACGGCGAGCACGATGGTCAGGATGGGCACGCCGGTCGACAGCACCCAGGTCAGCACCTGGCGCAGGATCACCCCGGGCGCGCGGAAGTTCTCCGGCACACCGGTGCGCAGCGCGGCCACCGCCACCGGCCGCAGCACCCGTTCGGACTGCAGATACCCGATGATGGCCACCGCGGTGGCGCCCAGCGCGGAGGCCACCGCGACCACCGGGGCCGACCGGCTGGCCACCGGCCAGCTGGCGACGATGAACACCACCGAGCCCAGGAACCAGTTGGTGACGTTGATGACCGAGCGGTAGTACGGCATCTTCAGCGCGCGGGCCCGGGCCACCTCGCTGATGGTGGCCGCATCGCCGAGCAGGGTGTCGTGCCGTTGCCACCGGATCACCGGTAGCAGCAGGCGCAGCGTCACATAGGCGGCGATGCTGAACGACACGAACAGGAAGCCCAGGAAGACGGCCAGGTTGAAGGTGGGCAGCTCCTGGAGCTGGACCCGGTCCTCCGGCGGTAACGCGTACCGCAGGAAGCCCAGGACCAGCAGCGCGCCGATGATGTCGGCCTGGACCATGCCCAGCAGGAACACCGGCCAGGGCGTGCGGGCAACCCAGCGGACGAACGCACTGATGCGCCCGATCGGGATGGCCTCCGCACTCACCCGTTCACCGTATCGGTCGGCCGGGACGTGTCGCGTCGCTGCGGCCGTGTCGTGTCCGAGCGTGCCACTAGGGTGCAGGAGTGCGCAGCGGTGTTTTTTCTTCTCTGGTGGGCCAACACCATGTCGAGGAGGAGCTGGTCGCGGCCGCGTTGGCCTCCCGGGGTGAAAACTCTCACAGCGGACTCACAGCGGGTGGCATGACGCATGCCTGGCTGATCACCGGGCCGCCCGGGTCGGGCCGGTCGGTGGCGGCGGTGTGCTTCGCGGCGGCGCTGCAGTGCACCTCGGAGGGCACGCCGGGGTGTGGGGAGTGCCGGGCCTGCACGACGACGATGGCCGGTACCCACGCCGATGTGCGCCGGATCATCCCCGAGGGCCTGTCGATCGCGGTGAAGGAAATGCGCGAGATCGTGCAGATCGCGTCGCGCCGGCCGGGTACCGGGCGGTGGCAGATCGTGGTCGTGGAGGATGCCGACCGGCTCACCGAGGGTGCGGCCAACGCGCTGCTGAAGGTGGTGGAGGAGCCGCCGCCGTCGACGGTGTTCCTGCTGTGTGCGCCCTCGGTGGATCCCGAGGACATCGCGGTGACGCTACGGTCCCGGTGCCGGCATGTCGCGCTGGTGACACCTCCGACCACCGCGATCGCCGAGGTGCTCACCGAGCGTGACCAGATTGCCGCCGACATGGCGGCCTGGGCGGCCTCGGTCAGCGGAGGGCATGTCGGTCGGGCCCGGCGACTGGCCGTCGATCCGGATTCGCGGCAGCGTCGTGAGAAGGCGTTGGGCCTGGCCCGTGACGCCGCGACCCCGTCGCGGGCCTATGCCGCGGCCGAGGAGCTGGTGGTCACGGCCGAGGCCGAGGCCAAGGCATCCAATGTCGACCGCAATGAGTCCGAGGCCGAGGAACTGCGGACGGCCCTGGGAGCCGGTGGCACCGGCAAGGGCACCGCGGGCACCATGCGCGGCGCGGCCGGGGCGCTGAAACTGCTGGAGCAACGGCAGAAGTCCCGCCAGACCCGGGCCTCGCGTGATGCCCTGGACCGGGCGCTGATGGATCTGGCCACCTATTTCCGCGATGCGCTGGTGGTATCCGCAGGTGCCGGTCAGGTGACCGCCAACCACCCCGATATGGCCGACAGGGTCGGCGCGATGGCCCAGCATGTGCCGCCGGACCGGCTGCTGCGCTGTATCGAGGCGGTGTTGGAGTGCCGGGAGGCGCTGGCGGTCAACGTGAAGCCGAAGTTCGCGGTCGACGCCATGGTCGCCACGGTCGGGCAGGCCCTGCGCACCGAGCGGAACTGATCGGCTTTCTCACTGATTAGGGCGGCGGGCAGGCCCTGCCGTAGACTCGTCCCGCCTGCCTCGGCAGGCGCGCCACCTTAGCTCAGTCGGTAGAGCAATTCACTCGTAATGAATAGGTCAGGAGTTCGATTCTCCTAGGTGGCTCCACATCCCCACGGCTGCACGGCATCCCGCCAGGCCAGCGGGTTCAATTCGCGGTATGGATCGCCTGCCTGGATCTCCTGGAGCTCGGCGAGCACCGCCTCCAAGGATTCCTGGGTGCGGGCCTTGATCGTCTCGGTCCAGTCCTCGACGGTGACGCCTGCGGGTCTGGTGGTATCGATGGTCTCGGCGAAGCCCAGGTACATACGTTGTGGCCGCGGGATCATGGTCGGGCCGATCCCGCGCAGCAGTGGCATGGCCATATCGGGTTTGCCGGCCAGGCGTTTCGACAGGCCCGCGCTGAATCTGCCCCAGGCTCCGTCGCGGGTGGTGAAGCTGCGGTAGACGTCATCACCACCGATCAGTCCGGCCGGGACGATCGGATAGTCGTGCTCGGCGGCGATCCGGGCGAATCCTGCACGGCCGCGCCAGTTCAGGGTGTTCTCCTCACCCTTGAACTTGGCGATCTCGCGGCCGCCGCCCGGGAACACCAGGATCGGCTGGTCATGGCGCATCAGTTCGCGCGCGGATTCGGGTGCGCCGACGGTGGCCCCGCATGCGGCCAGCAGGTCGGCCGCCGGACCGGGCATCTTGCCGAAGGCGCGGTCGGTGAGCGGCCGGACCAGCGTGTCGAGCTCGCGACGCACCACATAGGGAATCAGGAATCCTTCGGTTCCGGACTGGGTGTGGTTGCCCACCAACAGGAATCGACCGTCGCGGGGGAGGTGCTCCAGCCCGGCCAGGTACGGGCGGTACAGGTCCACCAGCGGTGCGGCGCCGTCGGCCACCATCTCGACGACTCGCCGGATGGCACGGATGCGGCCGGGCTGATTCATCAGATTGGCGGTGTCGGTCATGACGGTCATCCCTCCACGGTACCGAACGAACTAGTTCGTCTGGTTATGATGCGGCTGTGAGAAGCACAACGGAGCTGCGTGGGGACATCCTCGCCGCGGCCCGCGCCGAGTTCGCGCAGTACGGCCTGGCCGGCGCCCGGATCGATCGCGTCGCCCGGGCCGCGCACGCCAGCAAGGAGCGCCTCTACGCGCACTTCGGTGACAAGGAGGCGTTGTTCCGCGAGGTCTTCGTGAGCGACGGTGCCGAGTTCTTCCGATCGGTCACGCTACGTCCGGACGCGGTCGCGGAGTTCGTCGGGGATGTCTTCGACCTGGCCTGCCGCAGGCCGGAACACCTGCGCATGATCACCTGGGCCCGGCTGGAGGGGTTCGATCTCGGCGCGCCGGAGTTCGAGGACGCACCACCCATGGAGCAGGCGGTCGCCGCGATCGAGACGGCGCAGGCGGGTGGTCACGTCGATCCGGGTTGGCGCCCTGAAGATCTGCTGGTGCTGCTGTTCTCGACCGGTCTGGCATGGGCGAACCTGCCGCACCCCGACTCGTTCACCGAGGACACGACCGAGATCGCGCGGCGCCGTGCCGTCGCAGTGGATGCTGCGATGCGGTTGACCGCGCCGCGCCCCTAACCCACCCGGCGCTGAGCCGCCCGGCGTTCGGCGAGCCGGCCGAAAAGATCGTCGAGATCGATCTCGTTGGCCTGCCGCGGCCGGCGTTGGTGGAAGCGGGACTCGTCGTAGCTCGTCGGGCATTCGAACCGGTGCAGGTGCAGGCAGGTTGTCGGCCAGCGACTCTCGTACACGTCATCGAGATCGACCACCTGGCGTGACCGACGTCGGATCGCGAACCGGTTGCCGGCAGCACTGTCTTCGGTCGGGAACTCCGCCGCGTCGAACAGCAGCCACCTGCCATAAGCGGTCTGCAGCCACACGGTTTCGGTGCCGCAGTGCCGACATGGGGCCACCGTCGATGGGCGTGAGTCCGACGAGATCATCAGCCAACCGTAGGCGTGGCCACCGACAATTCCGGGCCGCACACGCCGGATCTACCGCGGTGCCACGAATCCGACGGGCCCCGACGCAATGCATACCGACAGGGCGGCGGTGTTGGCGCTCACCTTGATGGCGTCACCGGCCCCGGACAGCCGCACGAACACCCGATTGAGGCCGGGATGGGTCGGCACTTTCACCGGGGTGCCTTCGGCCAATGACATGGTCAGCGAGCCCTCGCTGTTGGCCAGGTAGTTGATCTCGGCGGTCCAGTCCGCAGGCAGCAGCGGCCCGTCCAGCGGCAGTGTCACATCGGCATCGGTCTGCACCAAGTAGCCGCAGTTCGGGGTGGGGCCGGGCACGATCGCGCGCACCCAGGTCACCAGCGCCTCCCGGAGCCGTCCGGTGCTGTCGAGCACATGGAGATCGGTTGTGGTGCTGCTGAATTCGGGACGTTCCGGCAGCAGCGCGAACATATGGCTGGCCAGGTTCTCCGGGGCGGCCACCCGCTGCATGATCATCGGGTCGACCTCCTGATCCAGCATCGGGGTGCCGCGCGGCGCGCCCGCCAACCCGGCCTGGGCGTTGTGCAGATACTCCGGCACCGGACTGTCCTGCCACACCCGCAGGAACGTCGCCGTCGAATAGAGACTGCTCGCGACGAACGCCACCGCCAGCACACACACCACCACCGACCGGGCCGGTGAGCTGTCCAGCCAGGCCGAGTCCGACCGGTTCGGCGCCGCAAAGGCGACCGCGGCCAGGATCGCCGACACCACAACCAGATCGGGCAGATATCGCAGCGCCTGGGCCAGTTCCAGCGCGGTGAACTGCGAGGAGCGCATCAGATAGATCGGCACCTGGCAGGCCAGCGCATATCCGGCCGCGGCGGCCCAGACCGGCCCGATCCGGTCCTTGCGCGCCAGCGACACCGCCAGCACGGCCACCAGCACCAGCCAACCGAGCACCATCACCGTCGCCGGTGGGGTCGCCCACGGTGAGGCCGGCGCCCAGCGCTGCCAATCCCACGGTCCGCCCGCCAATCCCGGCACGATCCCATGCGTGACCGAGCGCCACCAGAGCTCGGCGGTCATCCCCAGATCCAGCGTCCACCGCTGCTGATCCACGACCAGCAGATACACCCCGACCCAGCCGACCGTGACCGCGAGCATCCCGACCCACAACCGAAAACCGCGCTGCCACACAGCGGCAACCGATTCCCGGCGGACCCAGGCCAGCAGCGCAACCACCGCGAAGGCGACGAACGGGATCACCGCGGACTTCTCGAAGAACAGCAGCGCACCGAAGTAGACCGCCACCCCGGTCACCGCGTGGCGACGATTGCCGCTGCGTACCAACAGGATTGCATCACCACACACCCAGGCCAGCGCGGCCAGCATCGGCAGCGAGTTCAGCGCGGCCGCCCACCACGCGAACCCGGGCACCGTCAGCGGTGTGAACAGTGCGAAGGTCAGTGGCATCAGCAGCACCGGCCGCCACCCGAGGATCAGATACAGCACCCGCAACAACGCCAGCGAGGCCAGTAGCTGCAACACGATCAGGCTGACTGCGGGGGCCCACCACTGCAGCGGCACCAGCCGGGTGATGGCCCCGGCGACCAGGAACGCCCCGGGCATCACATGCCCGTCGTGATCGTCGAACAGGTACTCCGGTGACAGCAGGCCCTGGGTGCCGGCCCGGCCGATCAGGATCAGGTCGTCCCAGTAGAAATAGCCGCCGAAGGCGAGCACCCCGCGGATCGCCAGCTGCAGTGCGATCAGCGCCACGGCAACACGGGGGACCCAGCTCTTCATCGCACCCGACTGTACGGGCGCAGTTCTAGGCCCTCGGATAGTCCTGTCCGACGGCCTGACGGGCGGCCCACGCCGAGGCGACCATATCGGTCAGCGAATGCCGCATCTGCCAGTCCAGATCGCGCGCTGCCAGCTCGCCCGCGGCGACGATCCGGGCCGGGTCACCCGCCCGCCGTGGCGTCACCGCCGGATCGAAGTCGATCCCGGTGACCTCGCGGATCGCGGTCATGATCTCGCGCACCGAGGTGCCCGAACCGCTGCCCAGGTTGTACACCGCCTCGACGGGCTGACCGGATTCCAGGCGGCGGGCCGCCGCGACATGGGCCAGCGCCAGGTCGGACACGTGCACGTAATCGCGCACGCAGGTGCCATCCGGTGTCGGGTAGTCGCCGCCGTTGATCTGCGGGATCCGGCCACCGAACAACATGTCCAGCACCTTGGGGAACAGGTTGTGCGGGCTGCGGTCGAACAGGTCGACCGAACCCGACCCGACCACGTTGAAATAGCGCAGGCTGGTGTGTCGAAGCTCACGGGAGCGTGCGACATCACGCAACAACCATTCGCCGATCAGCTTGCTCTCACCGTAGGGCGACTCCGGTGACGTCGCGGTCTGCTCGTCGACGATCTCCACATCGGGGGTGCCGTAGGTGGCCGCGCTGCTCGAGAACACGATCTGGTCGACACCGGCACTGCCCATCGCCTCCAACAGCGTCGCCATGGCCGTGACGTTCTGCTGATAGGTGTGCAGCGGGTACTTCACCGACTCGCCGGCGTACTTGTACCCGGCGACGTGGATGACCCCGGTGACCTGGTGATCGGTCAGGGTCTTGGTCACCGTGTCCAGGTCGAGCAGGTTCGCGGTGACCAGTTCGACACCCTCGGGCACGAAGTGTGCGAGGCCGGTGGACAGGTCATCGATGACGACGACATCGCTGCCGGACTCGGTCAGCGCCCGCACCACATGCGCGCCGATGTAGCCCGCGCCGCCGGTGACTAGCCAGGACATATGTCTCCTCGTGTGTGTGGGAACCGCCGTCATGATCTTGCCAGCGCCACCAGATGCACCGCGATACCTACCATCGGTCCGCACATCAGTGCGACGACCGTTCTGGTCTCCAGGTCCAGCGGTAACAGCAGCAGCGCCGCCGCGGCCAGCGTCGCGCCGACCCAGCCCGTCGCGTAGGCGCGGTGCAGTGCGGCCGCGACCGCGGCGGCACCGGTCAGCGTCAACAGCGCGATCGCGACGGCTGCCGCGGTCAGCCAGGCGAGCAGGGCACCGGCGGCCTGATACTCGGGTCCGAACGCGGTGCGCAGCAGCCACGGCCCGGCCAGGCCGGCGGCCGCCACACCCACCCCGCCGATCACCATCACCAACACCGCGGGGGTCACCAGGGCGCGTAGCCGCCGGTCGGTTTGATCCACGAAATGCGCGATCAGGTTGCCCTGCATGGCCGTCAGCGGCACCAGCAGCGGGGCGCGGGTCAGGGTCACGGCCAGGATGATCACCCCACCGGCGGCGCCGAGTTCGGCACTGGTGGCCTGCAGCAGCACCGGGAACCCCATCACCAGAACGGCACTCGCGCCCGCGGCGGCCATCGAGTGGAACGTCCCGTTCACGAAGGTCCGTGCGCTGCCCGCGGTCGACAGTGCCGCCGCCGCACGCGCGCTCGGCGACCACAGCAGCATGACCAGCCACACCAGACACCCCGCGACGGTGGCCCACAGGAACCCGGCCAGACCCCAGCCCAGCACGAAGGCCGCGGCCGCCACCACCACCCGCATCACCGCATCGCCCGCCATCAACGAGCCGTAGTGGCCCCACCGGTCGGTACCGGCGAACATGCCCAAAAGCGTTGTGTGCAGGCATACTCCGGCCAGGCCGATGCTCAGCAGCAGGACGCTGAGCCATTGCTCCTCGGTGAACACCCGGCCCGACCACAGCGGTGCCGACACCGCGATGGCACCCGCAGCGACGACGCCGATGACGGCCGCCACCCGCATCGGATGGGTACGCGGACCTCCTGGCGTCGGCAGCATCCGGGTGGCTCGCACCTCGCGGGTGGACTCCTGCAGCAGTCCGTTGGCGACACCGCCGACCAACCCGAAAGCCCCCCAGAACACCCCGAACAACGAGAACCCGGCGGGCTCCAGGCTGCGGGCGGCCAGATAGAGCACCGTGTATCCGCACAGCGCGGTCAACGCTGTGGCCAGGCCCACCTTGGCGACACTGCTCCGCGTGGCCGGGCCGCTGGCCGGTACCGCAGAGCTGCCGTCGGTCACAGGTCCGGGACGGCGGTGGAGTACAGCCAGCGGTCCCACAGGCCGCGTAAGGACACCTCGGCATGGTTGGCGGCCAGCCCGGTGAAATCATCGGTGACGGCGGTGCTGTGCCGGTAGCGGGTCGTCCAATCCCGAAGCAGCGCAAAGAAATTGTCATCGCCGATGGTGCCGCGTAGGGCATGCAGGGTGAGCGCCCCACGCTTGTAGACCCGGTCGTCGAACATATCGGTCGGGCCGGGATCGGTGAGCAACAGGTTCTGCGGGGAGTCGGCCAGCTTGCGGTGGTAGGTGCGGGCCCGTTCGTCGGCGCTGGGCCCACCGGACTCCTCGGACCACAACCATTCCGCATAACAGGCGAAACCCTCGTGCAGCCAGATGTCGCGCCAGCGCCGCACCGTCACCGAGTTGCCGAACCACTGGTGGGCCAGTTCGTGGGCGATCAGCCGCTCGGCACTGCGCCGGCCATCGCAGTGGTTGGCGCCGAAGATGGAAAGCCCTTGCGCCTCAAGGGGAATCTCCAGATCGTCATCGGTGATGACGACGGTGTACCCGGTGTCGAGCGGATAGGGGCCGAACCGGCGGGTGAACAGCTTCATCATCTGCGGTTGCCTGCCGAAATCGTGATCGAAGTTGCGCCGCAACCGATCCGGCAACACCGCGTGCATGGGCACCGGGCTCTTCTGCAGTCTGTGCCGGGCGTAGTCGCCGATCTGCAGGGTGATCAGGTAGGTGGAGGTGGGTTCGGCCTGCTCATAGGTCCAGGTGGTCAGGCTGGCCCGGGTCTGCTTGGACAGCAACTCGCCGTTGGCCAGTGCGTAATAGGGGCTGTCGGTGCTGATCCGGATGCGGAAACTGGCCTTGGCGGCCGGATGGTCATCACACGGGAACCAGGAGGCGGCGCCGTTGGGCTGACCGGCGACCAGTGCGCCGTTGGACAGTTCCTCGAAACCGACGTCACCCCACGTGGTGCGCAGCGGCCTCGGGATACCGCCGTAACGCACCACGACGGTCATCGCCGCACCCGCGGGCAGGGTGCCGCCGAGCGTGATGTGCAGTTTGCCGCCGCTACATCGGAAATTGGCAGGCCGTCGGCCGTTGACCGACACCTTCGACACCGTCAGGGCGCCGGACAGATCGAGGGTGAAGGCGTGCAGTGCGGCCAGCGTCACCGCGGTGACGGTCACCGAACCGGTGAGCCGGTTGATGGCCACCTTGTACTCGATGTCGAGCTCGTAGCGTGACACCCGGTAGCCGAAATTACCGTTGTTCGGCAGGTAGGGGTCGATGACGGGCGGGGTGTGCGTGCCCTTTCCGACCGCCTTCTTGGCGGCCTTCTTGATCGATCTCATTCGGGCCGCTTCTTCTTCGACTTCGTCCACGGCGCAATGGGGTTGCCCTGCCAGCGGGTGAAATCGGGGACCTCGTCACCGCGCATTACCAACGAGGCGGGGCCGACGGTGGCGGCGGTGCCGATCCGGGATGCCGGCAGCGCGACACAGTGTGGACCCAGCGTGGCACCCTCGTCGAGGACCACGCTGTCCATCCGCATGATCCGGTCGTGGAACAGGTGTGTCTGCACCACGCAGCCACGGTTGACGGTGCTGCCCGCGCCGAGCGTGATCAGGTCGGCCTCGGGCAGCCAGTACGTCTCGCACCAGACGCCGCGGCCGATCTTGGCGCCCAGCCCGCGCAGCCAGATGTTCATCACCGGGGTGCCGGTGGCGGCCCGGGCGAACCACGGCGCGGCCACCGTCTCGACGAAGGTGTCCGATACCTCGTTACGCCAGACGAACGACGACCACAACGGATGCTCGACGGCCGCGATCCGGCCGATCACAAGCCATTTCGCAGCGACCGCGATCGCTCCGGCCAGCGCACCCGCGGCCAGCAGCACCAGTCCACCGGCCAGTGCGGTCCACCCGTAACCGATCAGATCGGCCAGCGTGTGCAACGCGGCCAGCACCGTCACGCCGATCAGGAACGTCACGATGACGGGGATCAGCCGGCAGGTCTCGACCACCGAGCGCATGATCTTCAGCTTCGCCGATGGATGGAAGGTGCGCAGCGCGTCGGCGGCGGTGGGCTGGCGACGCAGCCGGATGGGCGGGCTGCCCAGCCAGGACGAACCGGCCTTGGATTTGTGCGGGGCGGCCGAGAGCACCGCGACCAGGCCGTCGTCGGGGACCCGGCGACCGGGCTGGGTGATTCCCGAGTTGCCGAGGAAGGCACGCTTGCCGATGGTGGCCTTCGCCACGTGGATCCAGCCGCCGCCCAGTTCGTACGAGGCCACCATGGTGTCATCGGCCAGAAATGCCCCGTCCTGCACCTCGGTGAACTTCGGGGTGAGAAGTGCGGTGGAGATCTCGGTGTCCTTACCGACCTTGGCACCCAGCAGACGCAGCCACCACGGGGTGAGCAGGCTGGCGTAGATCGGGAACAGGTAATTGCGGGCCGCGTCCATCAGCCGCTCGGTGGCCCAGAGTTGCCAGCCGACCCGGCTGCGCACCGGGTGATAGCCCTCGGTCAGACCGGCCGACAGCAGGCGTACCCCCAGCACCGTCAGCGCGGCGTAGCTGCCGAAGGCCACCAGGGCGGCCACCGGGGTCCAGGCCAGGGCCGGGACGAGCGCGTCGGACGGGGTGGCGGTGTCGCGGATGGCCCAGCCCAGCACGGCCAGTCCGGCGGCCAGCGCCGCCAACGGCAAGGCCCCCAACAACATCGACGTCACGCTGTAGGCCAGCACCCACACCGGGGCGCGTCCGGGGCGCTCATCGGGCCACGGGTGGCGGGCCTTACCGGACTTCGCCGCCGGTGAACCCTTCCAGTACTGGCCGTTCTTCACCTTGCCGAGCACACCGGAACCCGGTGCCACATCGGCGTTCTTGCCGATGGTCGCGCCGGGGAACAGTGTGGTGCGGGCGCCGATGGTGGCGTCGTTGCCGATGCTGATGGGTCCGACGTGGAACAGGTCGCCGTCGATCCAGTGTCCGGTCAGGTCCACCTCGGGTTCCACCGACGCGCGGTGCCCGACGGTCAGCATCCCGGTGACCGGCGGGGCCGAATGCAGGTCGACCCCCTTGCCGATCGAATTGCCCAGGGCACGGCCGTAATACACCAGCCACGGGGCGCCGGCCTGGTTCTCGGCGCCACTGGCCTCGGCCAGCCGCTCGGCGAACCAGACTCGTAGATGCTCGGAGCCGCCGCGGCGGTAGGAGCCGGGCTGCAGATTCGACAGCAGGGTGCGTGCGCCCAGCACCGCGATGCCCATCCGGCCGGGCGGGGTGATGAAGACTCCGAATCCGGCGAGGATCCACCACCAGTTCAGCTGCGCGGTCCACGGCACCAGATGCACCGCGGCCGCGACATTGTTGAGGATCGCCAGCCAGATCACCCACTGCAGACCGGTCAGGGTGGCCAGCGGGATCGACAGCGCGACCTGGGCGGCCTGGGTGAGCAGCGGGGTGGGACGCACTTCGCGGCGGACCACCTCCGGGGGAGGTGCCAGCTCGTCGAGATAACCGGCCATCGACCCGAGGCGCGGATGGTCGTAGAGGTCGGCGACGGTGACCTGCGGGTACCGTCCGCGCACCGCGGTGACCAGCTGGGCCGCCGACAGCGACCCGCCGCCGAGGGCGAAGAAATCGGCTTCCGGGCCGTCGACGGAGGCGGCCAGCACATCGCGCCACAGCCCGGCCAACCAACCCATGGTGCCGCCCAGGTCGGGTTCGTCCTCCTGCCCGGCACCGGGCGGCGGCCAGGGCAGCGCATTGCGATCGACCTTGCCGGAGGTGCGGGTCGGCAGATCGTCGAGCAGCACCAGCCGCGGTACCAGCGCGGCGGGCAGCGCCTCGGCCAGCGCGGTGCGGGCGGCGGCCAGATCGAAGTTCGGGTCGGCGCTGGCGACATAACCGACCAGCAGGGGAGTGCCGCTGGTGGTCTTACGGACCGCGGCGGCGCCGCCGCTGACCCCGGGCAGGTTGACCAGTGCGGCGTCGACCTCGCCGAGTTCGATGCGACGGCCGCCGACCTTGACCTGATCGTCGGCGCGACCCTGGAAGTAGAGGCCGTCGGATTCCAGCCGGACCAGGTCGCCGCTGCGATAGGCGCGCTCCCACCCGAGCGACGGCATGGCCGCGTACTTCTCGGCGTCCTTCTCCGGGTCCAGGTAGCGGGCCAGACCGACACCGCCGATGACGAGTTCACCGACCTCACCGAGCGCCACCGGCTGCGCTTCCTTGTCGACGACGGCGAGGTCCCAGCCGGCCAGCGGCAGCCCGATGCTGACCGCGGACCTACCGTCCAGCGGGGCGGCGCAGGCCACCACGGTCGCCTCGGTGGGTCCGTAGGTGTTCCACACCTCGCGACCGTCGACGGCCAGTCGTTCGGCCAGTTCGGGTGGGCAGGCCTCGCCGCCGAAGATCAGCAGCCGCACTGCTTCCAGTGCCTCGGCCGGCCACAGCGCGGCCAGTGTCGGGACGGTGGACACCACGGTGATGTCCCGGCTGACCAACCACGGCCCCAGGTCCATCCCGCTGCGCACCAGTGACCGCGGGGCGGGCACCAGGCAGGCACCGTTGCGCCAGGCCAACCACATTTCCTCACAGGAGGCGTCGAAGGCGACCGACAGCCCGGCCAGCACCCGGTCCCCGGGGCCAAGGGGCGCCGATTGCAGGAACATCCCCGCCTCGGCATCGACGAAGGCCGCCGCGTTGCGGTGCGTGACGGCCACACCCTTCGGGGTGCCGGTGGACCCCGAGGTGAAGATGATCCAGGCGTCATCGCGGGTCAGCGGTGCGGCGGCCCGCCAGCCGCGCGACGATCCCGGCCCGCGGACCAGGCCGGCCTCGGTGATGATCGCGACGACCTGCGCCTCGCCGAACACCAGGGCGGCCCGTTCCTCCGGGTCGTCGGCATCGACGGGCACGTACGCCGCGCCGGTGGCCAGGGTGGCCAGGATCGCGGTGTAGAGCGCATAGCTGCCCGACGGCATCCGGATGCCGATGCGGTCGCCGCGGCCGATACCGCGCGCGGCCAGCCAGGCCACGCTCTCTTCGATATCGCCGACCAGTTCGGCATAGGTGAGCTGCACGTCGCCGTCGTCGATGGCCGGCGCGTCGGGGAACCGGCGCGCGCTCTCGTAGAGGATGTCGACCAAGGTTCGCGGGGTGGCAGCGGCTGAGGAGAGTAGGTACTGGGGCGGGATCGCCTGCCCGGGTTCCGCTGCTGTCACGGCTATAAAACTACTGAAGCCAGATGACGGGTTCGCGCGCGGCGCGCGGCGGCCGGGTTGTTCCGTTCGGGTCGTACTGATCGCAACCATTGGCCGGTCCGGTGCGCGCTCCTAACCTGCACTTGTGCGGCTATTTGTGGCAGATGATGCGTGGAGTGAACTGACGACCGGGCCCGAACCGGTGGTCCGGGTGGCGGCAGATGATCTGCAGCAGGCGCGTCGCGCGCGGCACCGGTTGCGCCATGACGACGGTGACGTCGCCGTCATCCTCGATGTCCGGGTGGCCGTCGACGGTGATGTGCGCGCCGCGTACGCCTCCCTGGGCGCGGCCGCCGGGGTGCGCTACGCCGGTACCGTGCACGGCCTGGCCGGATTGATCGCCGATATCGAGTCCGCCGGGGTGGCCGACGGGGTGACGCTGGTGGGCGCCGCAGCGCCGCAGGACCTGGCCGAACTGGGTCGCACCGTGCTCGGTCTGCTGGAGCAGCGCAACCGCGCCTGCGCCTGACCGCTCAGGCCTCCCGCAGCAGCGCGTACAGATCGGTCAGCGACAGCCCGGCCCCCTCGGCCCACGCCGCGTCGAAGGCTGCCGCGCCCAATACCCGGCGACCGGCCTGTGACGCGGTGTCGTGATCGGTGTCGTAGATCTTGAATCGCATCGCACCCTGCCGGCTGCGGGTCGCCTCGGCGGCACCGGCCATGACCGCCGACCGGTGCGGGTCGCCGCCGGCCGCGGCGGCCAGTGACAGACAGTCCAGGATGTCGGGCAGGGTGCCGTCGGCGCCGGTCTCGGCGGCCTCGATGGCCGCCTGCCGCGCATCCCGGCCGGCGCCGACGTGGTCGCCGGCCCGCAGTCTGCGTCGGGCGCTGGTGGTCAGCGCCGTGGCCAGATGCCAGCCCCGCACCGCGGGCAGCAGTTCGGCGATCCACGCCTCGGCGACGGGCAGATCACCCCGGGCGATCGCCACATCACCCACCGGGTTCAGGTTCATCGACGCCAGCTGCCGGTACTCCTTGAGCAGGTGCGCGGCCAGCCTGCTGGCCTCCCCGGCCGCGTCGACCTCGCCGTCGGCCAGATAGGTCACCGCCATCGCGGCATGCGCCTGACCGATCCACATATCGCCCAGGTTGGCGGCCGCGGCCAGTGCAGATTTCGCCGAGTGCCGTGCGGCATCGGTGTCACCGCGGCGGGCCAGCACATGAGCGCCGGTGATGAGCGCCTGCGCCTGGTGCAGCGGGTCGCGCCCGTCGGCCGAATCCGCTGCGGTGGAAGCACATTCACGGGTCGCCTGGACCAGGTCACCGGCCAGCAGCGAGGCCCCGCCATGACCCCAGCATCGGCAGGCCCGGGCCACGTAACCCTCGCCGATCTGCTCGGCGAACGCCAGGCCCTCGGCCCCGGCTGCCCGGGCGGTCACCGGGTCACCGGCCCCGGCGATCGCGGCGTAGGCCCGCCAGCTGAGCAGCTGGGCGAGATGCCAGGTGTCGCCGAGCTCGCGGGCCAGCCCGATCGCCTCGTCGAAGTGCCGGTCGGCGGAGGTGCGGGTGAACACCGAATTGCTGCAGCAGGCGATCAGCGCGCGCAACAACAGCTCCGGATCGTTGAAATCGCGGGCCAGCAGCAAGGCCCGTTCGGCCTGTTCGGGACCTTCCGCGGCGCGCACGGACGCGTCCAGGAACATCTTGTCGGCGACGGCACGGGCCTGCGATGCCGTCAGCTCGGCGTCGTCGGGGGAGGCGTGCTCACCGAGTGCGGCGGTGAACCAGGCCAGCCCCTCGTGCACGAGCCCGCGGGCCAGCCACAGCGGTGGCAGCGCGGAGGCCAGTTGCAGGGCCAGCGCGTTGTCGCCGTTGGCCAGGCTCCATTCGAATGTGGCACGCAGATTGTCGATCTCGGTGTCGGCCTGCTCGATCCGTCGGGTCCGGTCCGGTGTGCCGGGCGCGCTGATGGCCGTGGCCAAGGCGAGGTAATGGTCGCGGTGGCGACCGCGCACCGCATCGGCCTCGCCGGACTCGGCCAGCTTCTCCAGCGCGTACTGGCGCACCGTCTCCAGCATCCGGTACCGGGTCGGTCCGTCGGTGGTTTCCGCGCTGACCAGCGACTTGTCGATGAGCAGTGTCAGTAGATCCAGCACCTCGTAGGTCGCGACATCGTCGCCGGCGCAGACTGCCTGGGCGGCAGCCAGATCGAACCCGCCCATGAACACCGAGCAGCGCCGGAACACGCTCCGTTCGGGCCCGGTGAGCAGGTTGTGCGACCAGTCCACCGAGGCGTGCAATGTCTGCTGGCGGTGCGCGGCCGAGCGTGATCCGCTGACCAGCAGTCGGAATCGATGCGACAGGCCGTCGAGGATGTCCTCCAGGGACATCGAGCGGACCCGGGCGGCCGCGAGTTCGATGGCCAGCGGCACCCCGTCCAGGCGCCGGCAGATCTCGGTGACGACCGATTTCACCCTGGGCGTGACGGTGAAACCCGGGCGGGCCGTGGTGGCGCGTTCGACGAACAGGTCCACGGCCTCGTCGTCGAGGGCCAGCGAGGGCACCCGCCAGATCACCTCGCCGGCCGCTCCGATCGGCTCCCGGCTGGTCACCAGGAAGTGCAGGCCCGCGCAGTTGCCGAGCAGGTCCATGATGAGCGCGGAGCTGGCATCGAGCAGATGTTCGCAGTTGTCCAGCAGCACCAGGAGTTCGCGGTCGGCGATCGATTCGACCAAGGTGTCGACGGTTGCCCGGCCGGGGCGGTCGGGCGCGCCCAGGGCATGTGCGACGGTGCTGGCCACCAGCGCCGGGTCGGTGATCGAGGACAGGTCGACGAACTGGCCGGCGTCGAAACTGCTCAGGATCTGCAGCGCAAGCCGGGTCTTGCCGGTCCCGCCGGATCCGGTCAGGGTGACGAGCCTGTTCTCCTTGGCCAGCAGTGCCACCTCCTCGATCTGGGAGGCGCGGCCGACGAAGCTGGTGAGTTGCAGCGGCGCCTTGGCGCCTTGCAGCGGTGCGGATGTGCGCAGCGCGGGAAAGCTGTTGCGCAGCAGCGGGTGGCACAGCTGGTTGACGCGTTCGGGGCGATGCAGATCGCGCAGCGGGTAGGTGCCCAGTTCGGTCAACCAGCACTGCTCGGGCAGGCTGTCGGCGACCAGTGCCTCGGTGGCGCCGGACAGGACCGTCTGCCCGCCGTGAGCCAGATCGCGCAGTCGCGCCGTGCGGTTGATGGTCGGCCCGGCGTAGTTGGCGGCGTCGCGGAGTTGGATCTCGCCGGTGTGCACACCGATGCGCAGCAGGATCGGGTGCAGTGGCGCGCGCTGCAGGTCCAGCGCGCACGCCACCGCGTCCGCGGGTCGACGGAAGGCCACGACAAAGCTGTCACCCTCGCCCTGTTCGAGCGGCCGGGCACCGTGATGGGTGGTCGCCAGCCGGGACAGCGTGCGTTCCATCTCGGCGACGGCCGCGGTCATCTCGGCCGGCTGGGTCTCCCAGAGTCGGGTGGAGCCCTGGACGTCGGCCATCAGCAACGTCACGATGCCCGTGGGCAGTTCGGTCACCACGGCACCCTCCCGTCGGCGGTGGGATACGGCTTATCGTGGCACGCGGTGGTGGTACGCGCAGGCGGCCGGAACACACAGTTCGAACTAATCCAATCCGTGCATTAGTCGAGGCTTAATCGGTCTTGGACATGTATGGATTGGGGTCATACCGTTGCTGATGTGACTGCGACTCTTCCCACCCAGTTGACCGGCCAGATGATCATCGCCGGAACGCCCGTCACGGGCACCGGCAAGGAGATCCAGGGCTTCGATCCGGCCGCGGGACGGCCGCTGGACCCCGCGTACCGCCATGGTGACACCGGCGACGTCGAGGCGGCAGCTGCTGCCGCCGCCGAGGCCTTCGCGCCCTACCGGGCGACCACCGCCGAACAGCGCGCCCAATTCCTCGAGGCGATCGCCACCCAGATCGAGGCCGTGCGCGAGACGTTGATCGCCCGCGCCGTCGCCGAGAGCGGTCTGCCGACCGCGCGGATCACCGGTGAGGTCGGCCGGACCACCGGCCAGCTGCGCCTGTTCGCCGGTGTGCTGCGCGAGGGCAGCTGGAACGGTGCCCGCATCGACACCGCGCAACCCGATCGCGCTCCGCTGCCGCGCCCCGACATCCGCCAGCGGTTCGTACCGCTCGGTCCCGTTGCGGTGTTCAGCGCCTCGAACTTTCCGCTGGCCTTCTCGGTCGCCGGCGGCGACACCGCCTCGGCACTGGCCGCCGGCTGCCCCGTCGTGGTCAAGGGCCACGACGCGCATCCGGGCACCTCCGAGATCGTCGCCCGCGCCATCACCGCCGCCATCGCCGAGACCGGGATGCCGGCGGGCACCTTCTCACTGCTCTTCGGCTCCGGGCCGGACCTGGGTGTCGCACTGGTGACCGACCCGCGGATCAAGGCCGTCGGCTTCACCGGATCACGTTCCGGGGGAACCGCTCTGGTGGCGGCCGCGGCCGGCCGGCCCGAACCGATCCCGGTGTATGCCGAGATGAGCTCCATCAACCCGGTGTTCCTGCTCGACGGTGCGCTCGCCGCCCGCGGCGGCGACCTGGGCAAGGCCTTCATCGGATCGCTGACCATGGGCTCCGGCCAGTTCTGCACCAACCCCGGCCTGGTCATCGCCGTCGACGGCCCCGCCCTGGACACCTTCGTCGCTGCCGCCACCGCGGCCATCTCGGCGGCCCCGGCCACCCCGATGCTCACCCCGAACATCGCCCGCAGCTACGCCGCCGGCGTCGAAAGCCTCTCCGGTGCAGCGACACTGGAGGGCCGCGGCGAGGCGGGCGGTATCCAGACCTGCGGCCAGGCGGCGCTGTTCAGCACCGACGCCACCAGCTTCCTGGCATCCGAGGATCTGCAGGCCGAGGTGTTCGGCTCGTCGAGCCTGATCGTGCGCTGCGCCGACACCGCCGAGATGCACGCCGTCGCGCGCGGCATCGAAGGTCAGCTGACCGCAACCGTGCACGCCGACGACTCCGATGTGGCCGCGGCCGGCGCACTGCTGCCGCTGTTGGAGCTGAAGGCCGGCCGAATCCTGTTCAACGGCTGGCCGACCGGGGTCGAGGTGTGCCACGCGATGGTGCACGGCGGCCCGTTCCCGGCGACCTCGGACTCGCGCACCACCTCCGTGGGCGCCCGGGCGATCGAGCGTTTCCTGCGCCCCGTCGCCTACCAGGATGTCCCGAAGTCATTGCTGCCCAGCGCTGTTGCTGATGGCAACCCCGACCACATCTGGCGCCGCGTCGACGGCGAACTCACCCGGTCCTGACTCCCACCACCACCTGATCCGAAAGGCCTCCTGATATGGCACCCACCTCGCGCCCGGTTTTTGACGGCGTCCTGTTCTTCCCCGTCACCCCGTTCAACGAGGACGGCCCCAATCAAGGCTCGGTCAACCTCGACGCACTGGCCGCACACCTGACCAAGGGCATCGAAGCAGGTCCCGGCGGCATCTTCATCGCTTGCGGGACCGGCGAATTCCACGCCCTGGAGCTCGGAGAGTTCAGCGCCGTGGTCCGCAAGGCCGTCGAGGTGGTCGCCGGACGTGTCCCGGTGTACGCCGGTGCGGGCGGTTCGGTGGCCCAGGCCAAGGCGTTCGCGATCGCCGCTCAGGAGGCGGGCGCCGACGGCCTGCTGCTGCTGCCGCCGTACCTGGTGGAGGTGCCTCAGCCCGGTCTGGTCGACTTCGTTGCCGCGGTCGCCGGTGTCACGACGCTGCCGGTCATCGTGTACAACCGCAACAACGCGAAGTTCACCGAGGCCTCGGCGGTGGCCGTCGCCAAGATCCCCAATGTCGTCGGATTCAAGGACGGCACGGGCAATTTCGACCAGGTCGCCCGCATCGTGGCGGCCGTCACCACCCAGGTCGACCCCGACTTCCTGTTCTTCAACGGTCTGCCCACCGCCGAGACCACGCAGCTGGCCTTCCGGGCGATCGGGGTGCCGCTCTACTCGTCGGCGACCTTCGCCTTCGCACCCGACCTGGCGCTGGCGTTCTACAACTCGCTGGAATCGGGGAACACCGAACTGACCAACGCCCTGCTGAATGCGTTCTTCATCCCGCTGGTGCAGCTGCGCGACACCGTCCCCGGCTATGCCGTCTCGCTGGTCAAGGCCGGCGTGACCATGGAGGGTGTGCCTGCCGGTGGGGTCCGCCCGCCGCTGGTGATGCCCTCGGCGCAGGACCTCGCCGAGCTGACCACGATCGTCGCCGCCGGACGCGCCGTGCTGGCCGAGGCGAGCCAGGCCGTCTGATCATGACAACCCAGATCCGCATCACCGGCGCCCGCATCACCCCGGTCGCATTCGTCGACCCGCCACTGCTGAACACCGTCGGGGTGCACCAGCCGTACGCGCTGCGGGCGATCATCCAGCTGGACACCGATGCGGGTCTGGTGGGCCTGGGCGAGACCTACGCCGACACCCGGCACCTGGCCCGACTGACCGCCGCGGCGGAGGCCATCACCGGCCTGGACGTGTTTGCGCTCAACGAGATCCGGGCGGCCATCGCGGTAAGGTTGGCCGGCGATGACGCGGCCGTCGGCACCGCGGGCATGATCACCACGGCCAGCGCCGTCGATCAGGTGCTGTCCCCGTTCGAGGTTGCCTGCCTGGACGTGCAGGGGCACGTGCTGGGCCGGCCGGTGTCGGATCTGTTGGGCGGCAAGGTGCGTGACGCGGTGCCGTTCAGCGCCTACCTGTTCTACAAGTGGGCGGCCCATCCGGGTGCGGAGCCCGATCCGTTCGGCGAGGCGCTGGACCCGGACGGGCTGGTGGCCCAGGCCCGCCGGATCGTCGACGAGTACGGTTTCACCGCCATCAAGGTCAAGGGTGGCGTGTTCGCCCCCGAGGAGGAGATGGCCGGTATCGAGGCGCTGGCCAAGGCCTTCCCGGGTATGCCGTTGCGCCTGGACCCCAATGCCGCGTGGACCCCGCAGACCTCGATCAAGGTGGCCTCCGGGCTGGCCGGCATCCTGGAGTACCTGGAGGATCCGACGCCCGGACTGGACGGGATGGCCGAGGTGGCCGCCGAATCCCCGCTGCCGCTGGCCACCAACATGTGCGTCGTGGCGTTCGATCAGCTCAAGCCGGCCGTGCTCAAGAAATCGGTGAAAGTCGTTCTGTCCGATCACCATTACTGGGGTGGGCTGCAGCGCTCCCGGCTGCTGGCCGGTATCTGCGAGACGTTCGGGCTGGGCCTGTCGATGCACTCCAACTCGCACCTGGGCATCAGCCTGGCCGCGATGGTGCACCTGGCCGGGGCCACCCCGAACCTCACCTACGCCTGCGACACCCACTGGCCGTGGAAAACCGAAGAGGTCGTCAAGGACGGCGCGCTGCGGTTCGTCGACGGTTCGGTGCCCGTGCCGACCGGGCCCGGGCTCGGCGTCGAGATCGACGATGACTCGCTGGCAGCGCTGCACGAGCAGTACATCCGCTGCGGAATCCGCGATCGTGACGACACAGGCTACATGCAGACCGTCGACCCGAGCTTCACCCCGGCCAGCCCGCGCTGGTAAGGCCCGTCTTTTCCCGTCGCTTCGCTCGCCCGGTTACGGTGAGGGTATGGCAGAACAGATCGACGTCGGTCATCCCCCCGAGGTGCTGCTCAAGGTCGTCAACCCGGCGCTCGGGCTGGCGCTCAAAACCCCGCTGGGACGGTTCATCAGCGATTTCATGGTGGTCGAGTTCAGCGGCCGCAAGTCGGGTAAGCGATACTCGACGCCGGTGAGCGCGCACCGACTCGACGGCGCCCTCTACGTGGTGCTGGAAGCGCAGTGGAAGTACAACTTCCGCGACGGCGCCGACGCCATCGTCTACGTCGACGGCGCCAAGTCCCGGATGCGTGGCGAACTGATCACCGAACCGGCCGCGGTCGCCGCGCTCGCGGAAAGGATCGCCACGTCCTACGGCCCGAAGAAGGCACAGCGCCAGCTGGGCATGACCTTCGCCGACGACCGGCTGCCGACCGTCGCGGAGTGGGAGTCCGCCGTCGGCCGGTTGAAGATCGCCGCGATCAAACTGAGCTAGCGCGGATCGCCTCGAACAGCGCCACCAGCACATCCACCAGATGCTCGCGGTCGGCCTCGACATCGCCGAGCAGCACCGCGCCGATGGTCGCGGTGACACCGCCGACCAGGAACTGGGACACCAGTCGCAGATCGGTGGGCAGATCGTCGGGTGCCACGCTCGGATCACCGCCGGCCGCGGTGGCGGCCAACATGCCGGCGAACCGGCTGGATTCGGCGAGGCTGCGCCGGCCCAGCGCGGGTGACGCGGTGGCCTCCAGCACCAGGATCCGGCCCTTGCGCGGGTCGCCGAGGATCAGGTCGACCAACTCGACCATCACCGCCCGGGTACGGGCCTGATCGTCCGACGGTGCGGTTGCCAGCGCGGCGACCGAGCGGCGGGCCGCCTCCTCGATGACCTCGGTGTAGACGGCCAGGTGCAGGGCCTCGATATCGGTGAAGCTCTCGTAGAAATAACGCGCCGCGACCCCGGACGCCTCGGTGACGCCGCGGACCGTGGTGCCGACCAGTCCGCGGGTGCCCATCAGGTCCAGGCCGGCGGCCAGTAGCTTGGCCCGTCGTTCGGCCACCCGGTCGACCGCGGTCTGCCCGCCGTAGTTTCGGGTCACCACCAAGCCATCTTGACACAGCCGGGCCGTGCTGATTTCCTCAAACTGCACACACACGTTTCCTGTTTGGCGATAGGGGTCGGCGATGACGAGCACGGTGGTTCCGGTCGAGGTGGCAGAAGATCCCAAGCCCTGGGAGTCGGGGCAGCCGCACCACGAACTCGCCGCCGACGTGCGGTGGTGGATGGGCACACCACTGGCGTTTGGGCTGTTCGGGCGGCTCGCGCTGGACCAGGTCGCCTACCGCAAGGTGGCCGCCGCGGTCGATGCCAGCGGACGGTTCGCCGCCAACTTCACCGACCGGGGCATCAACAGCTATCTGTGGAACGGCCCGCTGGCGTTCAGCGACGAGTCCGACCGCCGGGCCACCGCCGAGCGGCTCAAGGCCAAACACGGTGCGGTGCACGGTGTCGGCAAGGGCGAGTTCGAGGGCGAACGCTTCAGCGCGCTGGACCCGAAGCTGTGGAAGTGGGTCGGCACCACCTCGCTGAACATCTTCTACGCCGGTTATATCGCGGTGTACGGCAAGAACTTCAGCGCGCAGCAGCACGAGGTGGTGTGGCGCACGGTCTGCGCCATCGCCGATGTGGGGCTGCCGAGTTCGGCGGCCGACGTCCCGCCGACCGTGCCGAAGATGCGCGCCTACTACGACGAGGTCGCCGCCACCGAGCTGGCCGCCAACCCCTTCCTGTTGTGGGCGGCCGACCAGTTCTCCGGTCCGCCGGTGCCGAGCTTGTTCGGCCCGGCCTGGCTGCACCGGCTGGTGGCGCCGCTGTGGGCACTGACCACCCCGGCACTGGCCCGGCCCGCGCGGATCTGCGCCGAATCTGCGACGCACCCGAAGATGATGGAACTGCTTGGCAGTGAGTGGAACTCGCGTAAGCAATTGGAGTCCGCCTGCTACCGGGCCGGTATCCGGGCGGCCCGGCGTTGGCTGCCCAAATGGGCGGTGCTGGAGCCGATGGCCTACAACCGGTACCGCTACGAGCAGCTGCGCGCCTTCCACGACAAGTACGAGTTGGAATCGTTCGCGCCGCGCTAGACTGATGCACTGCTGACGTCCCGCACCGTCGCGGTGATACGAGGAGTGCATCGATGTTCTCGCTGGCCCGGCTGTCCTGTTTCATCGCCGTCGCCGAGGAACTGCATTTCGGCCGGGCCGCCGAGCGTCTGCACATGACCCAGCCGCCGCTCAGTCGGCAGATCCAGCAACTCGAGGCCGAACTCGGCGTCCAGTTGATCGACCGCACCACGCGGTCGGTGACATTGACGCCGGCCGGTGTCGCCTTCCTGCCCGATGCCCGCCGCATCGTCGCGCTGGCCGAGAGCGCGGCGCTGACCGTCAAGCGGGTGCCCGCGGGCGACCTCGGCACCGTGGTGGTGGGATTCACCGCGGCATCGGCCCATGCCGTGCTGCCCCGGCTGCTGGAGCACACCCGGGACAAGCTGCCCGATGTCAAACTCGAACTGCGCGAGATGGTTTCATCGGTTCAGCTGGAGGCGTTGACCAGTGGTGACATCGACCTGGGCATGGCCCGGCCACCACTGAAACGGCCCGGTATCGTGTCCCGTCCGCTGTTGCACGAGCAGTTGGTCGCCGCGCTGCCGGCAGATCACCCGCTGGCCGCGCAGGCGCGGCAGCTTACGCTCAACGATCTGGACGGTGAGGATTTCGTGATGTACTCGCCCGTCGAGGCGCGCTACTTCAACGAATTGTTGATCAGCACCTTCACCATCGCCGGGGCCACCCCGCGGTACGTCCAGTTCGTCACCCAGGTGCACACCATGTTGGTGTTGGTGCGCTCGGGAATCGGGATCGCCCTGGTACCGGCGTCGGCGGCGACATTGCACCCCGAGGGTGTGGTGTTCCGGACCATCGGGGCATTCCGGGAACGCCCGGTGGAACTGGACGCCTGCTGGCGACAGGACAGCAGCAACCCGGCGCTGCTGCGGTTGCTGCGTGATGTGCTGCCGGCCCGGGAGTGGACCACCGACGATCTGCTCGACGGTTTTGTGGGTGGTTAGACCCGCACCGCGGGCTGCGCCACCGGAGTGACCAGCTGCCCGGTGGTCAGGAAACTGTCGAGATTGCGCAGGGTGAGCGCCTCCATCTCGGCGCGCGTCTGCACGGTTCCGCTGCCGACGTGCGGCAGCAGAACGACGTTGTCCAGTTCGAACAGTTCGGCGGGAACCTGTGGTTCGTGCGCGAACACGTCCAGACCGGCGCCGGCCAGTCGGCCGTCGCGCAGCGCGGCCACCAGGGCCTGCTCGTCGACGACGCTGCCGCGCGCGATGTTGATGAGGTAACCCTCGGCGCCCAGGGCGTCGAGCACGGCACTGTCGACGAGCTTGCTGGTGGCACTGCCACCGGCAGCGGCGATCACCAGCACGTCGACATCGGCGGCCAGCTGCACCGGGCTGTCGACGTAGCGGTACGGCGACCCCTCGACCTGGCGCCGGTTGTGGTAGCTGATCGAGCAGCCGAAGGCGGTGAGCCGCTTGGCGATTGCGCTGCCGATCCGCCCCAGGCCGATGATGCCGACGCGGGTGTTGCTGACCTGCCGAGTAAGTCGGAAGTTACCGTCGCTGACCCACCGGCCGGCCCGCACATAACGATCGGAGGCCGAGAATCCGCGCAACGTGTCGATCATCAGTCCGACCGCGGTGTCGGCGACACAGTCTGTCAGGACGTCGGGGGTATTACTCACCCCGACGCCCCGAAGTTCAGCGGCATCCACATCGGTGGTGTCATAGCCGACACCGAAGTTGACCACCGCGCCGAGCCGGGGGAGCGCTGCCATCAGATCGGCGTCGACGCCGGTCCGTCCCGAGGTCACCACGGCGGTCACCTCGTCGGCGTGGGTGGCCAGGAAATCGGCCCGCGCCGCGGCCTCCTCGGGCAACACCAGAGCGTCGTATGCGGTGCGCAGGGTCTGCTCCAACGACGGTTTGAGCGGGCCCACCTGCAGGACTCGGCCGGTGATCGGGGCTGATTGGGACATGGCTGCTCCTCTGCTGCTCACGATCAACGGTAGGGAGACCTGCGGATACCTGTCCAACACGGAAATAGCATGGGTTAATGCAGAACGCGCATGACTTGCGTTTTGCCGATTGCGTCGAGGTATCAAACGGTCACCACGAGCATCATACCTGCAGGTCACACGCAATCTCGGCGGCCGCATGCCGGCTCGCCGGCCCGTCGAATCGCGGCAGATCACGCCGTTTCGGGCGGTTGACGCTGTCCGAGAACCGCTCCTACCGTGTGTCTACCGTCACAGATGGCGTCCACATACGTAGACATCTCATCCGTCGACTCAGCTCGAACAGCCCACATCTCATCTGGAGGTCCCAATGGCAGCGACCGGGTCATTGCAACCGATGCGCAAGCTCATCGTCCTCACCGGTATCTGCGTGCTGAGCGCCGGTTGCACCGTCGCCAACTCCGGCGGTGGGGGTTACGACCCCGACACCCTGCGCATCGTGCTGCAGCAGGAGCCCCCGACACTGGAACCCTGCGAGAGTTCGTTGACGTCGACCGGCATCGTGGTGCGGTCCAACATCACCGAACCGCTGCTGGAACGCGACGCCAACACCGGCGACCTGCAGCCGCTGCTGGCCACCGAGTGGGAGCAGACCAGCCCCAACCAGTGGACCTTCCACCTGCGTGACGGTGTCACCTTCTCCGACGGTGCGCCCTTCACCTCCGAGGACGCCGCCTTCTCCATCGACCGCGCGGTGAACTCCGATCTGCAGTGCAATGTCGACGGATATGTCTTCGGTGATGAGAAGCTGGACCTGCAGACGCCGGATGTCAACACCGTCGTTGTCGGCACCACCGAGCCCGATCCGATTCTCCCGCTGCGTATCTCGTTCGTCGAAATGGTGCCCCGCACCACCAGCACGACCGAGAAGGTGCGCGAGCCCATCGGCACCGGCCCGTACGCCATCGGCAACTGGGAGTACGGCCAGAAGCTGACGCTGACCCGCAACCCCACCTACTGGGGTCAGGCCCCGGCCTTCGGCAAGGCCGAATACCAGTGGCGCAGTGAGGGCAGCGTGCGCGCCGCCATGATCACCAATGACGAGGCCGATATCGCCGTGGGCCTGGGCCCGGAGGATGGCGCAGGCGATCTGGGTGTGCCCTTCCAGAACAACGAGACCACCGCACTGCGTATGCAGGCCACCGAGCCGCCACTCGACGATATCCGGGTCCGGCAGGCGATCAACTACGCCGTCAACCGCACCGGCATCGTCAAGGCGCTCTTCCGCGACCTGGGTGAGCCTGCCGCGCAGCTGATTCCGTCGGGTGTCGTCGGCTACAACGCCGAACTGCCCTTGTGGCCACACGATATCGACAAAGCCAAGGCCCTCGTCGCCGAGGCCAAGGCCGACGGGGTCCCGGTGGACCGCGAGATCCGGCTGATCGGCCGCACCGCCCAGTTCCCGAAGATCACCGAGACCATCGAGGTGTTGCAGAGCGAATTCACCGAGATCGGACTCAACGTCAAGATCGAGATGATGGACACCGCCGGCCAGCTGCAGTACCAGCTGCGCCCCTTCCCGGAGAACACCGGGCCCTACCTGCTGATGATCATGCACGGCAACCAGGCCGGTGATGCCGCCTTCACGCTGGACCAGTACATGCTCTCCGACGGACCGCAGGCCGCCTACGGCACACCGGAGTTCGATGCCAAGATCCGTGCCGCTGAGGTGCTGACCGGACAAGCCCGCCAGGATGCCTTCGCGAAACTGTTCGCCGAGGAACCACAGGAGATCATGCAGATGGCCTACCTGGCCCACATGCAGGGCATCCTGGGCAAGTCGCCGCGCATCGACTACATCCCCGACCCGGCGACCGGCGACGAGATGCGCCTGGCCGCAATGACTCCGGCCGCGAGCGACCGTACCGACCAGTCCTAGACCTCATTCGAAAGAGGCACAGCCCATGTTTCCCTTTCTCCGACGCCGGATGTACACCAGCACCATCCCTCTGGTGATCGTGCTGCTGGGTGTCTTCCTGCTCGCCCGGCTCACCGGTGACCCCACCAACCTGTACCTGCCCGAGTCGGCGACCCCCGAACAGCGCGCCGCGTTCGCCGAGGCCAACGGGTTCAACGATCCGCTGATCACCCAGCTGATCGACTATTTCAAGGGTGTCATCCACCTGGACTTCGGCACCTCGCTGCGCACCGGTGAGTCCGCAGCCGAGATGGCCCTGCGGGCCTTCCCGGCCACCCTGCAACTGGCCTTCGTCACCATGCTGCTGGCCATCATCGGCGCCGTGGTGATCGGTTGCTGGGCCGCCTACCGGCCGAACTCGCTGGCCGACCGGTTCTCCAGCCTGCTGTCCATGACGGCGGCCTCCATCCCGGACTTCTGGTTCGCCATCACCGGTGTCTGGCTGTTCGCGGTGCTGATGGGCTGGTTGCCGACCTCGGGTACCGATGCCGGCATGCTGTCCTGGATCCTGCCGATCGCCACCCTGATGATCCGCCCGCTCGGGGTGCTCACCCAGGTGGTCCGCGGCGCCATGGTGTCGGCGCTGTCCGCGCCGTATGTCCGATTGGCGCGCAGTAAGGGTGCGGGCGATCTGCGGGTCGTCACCCACCACGCACTGCGTAACGCCGCGGCCCCCGCCCTCACCGTGGCCGGCGATCTGGCCGTCGGCCTGATCAACGGTGCGGTGGTCGTCGAGGCCATCTTCGGTTGGCCCGGTATCGGCAAGCTCATGATCGACGCGATCCTGCAACGCGATTTCGCGGTGCTGCAGGCGGCGGTACTGCTCACCGCGGTCAGCATCTTCGTCCTCAACATCGCCATCGACGCCTGCTACGCGCTGCTCGACGCCCGCGTCCGTGAACCTGCGAAAGTTTAGGTAGTCCAACATGACTCAGATCGATCTCGTCCCGGTCAAACCGACCACCGCCATCGTCGGCGAGCCGGTGTCCAAGAAGAAATCGGCCGGCTCCGTCTGGTTCCGGCTCCTGGTCAACGATCGCGTCGCCGCCGCCGCGGCCGTCGTGTTGAGCCTGGTGATCCTGACCGCGATCTTCGGCCCGATGCTGGTCGGCGACCTGGCCACCAAGATCGACCTGGACAACTCGAATCAGCCGCCGTTCACCCTGGCCCACGGCTGGGCCAACATCCTGGGCACCGACCCGCTGGGCCGCAGCATGCTGGCCCGCCTCATCGTGGCCTGCCAGACCACCCTGTCGGTGGCCATCCCGGCGGTGGTGATCTCCGCGGTGATCGGCTCGATCATCGGGATGTGGGCCGGCTACTACCGCGGCTGGCGCGAGACCGTCGCGATGCGCGTCGCCGACGTGATCATGAGCTTCCCGTCGCTGCTGCTGGCTGTCGTCGTGCTCTACGTGTTCTCGCCCAGCGCAGCGAATATTGTTGCGGTGCTGGCCATCACCCGCATCCCGGTGTATCTGCGCACCGCCCGCGCCGAATCCGCCGAGCTGTCCAGCCGGGTGTTCGTCGACGCCGCCCGCACCTTCGGCGCCAGCGGTACCTCGATCATCACCCGGCACGTGCTGCCGATCGTGCTGCCCACCCTGCTCACCGTGGCCACCCTGGACTTCTGCTACGTGATGCTCGCCGAGAGCTCGCTGAGCTTCCTGGGTATCGGTATCCAGCCCCCGGATGTCAGCTGGGGCCTGATGGTCTCGCAGGGCCGCACCTACCTGCACACCGCCTGGTGGCTGTCCTTCCTGCCCGGCCTGGCCATCGTCATCACCACCGTCTCGGCGACCATCCTGGCCGCCTGGGCACGCATCGCGACCGATCCCGGTCAGCGGTGGCGCCTCACCGTCCCGCAGAAGCGACTGTCCCGCTTCACCAAGTCCGGAAAGGCCCTCTAAATGACTGCAGTAGCAGAACATCCGCCGGTGGACCAGGTGGACGCCGATCCCGCCCTGCGGGTCGACGGATTGACGGTCGACATCCGCACCATCAACGGCACCGTCCGGGCCGTCGACCACGTCAGCTTCGCCGCCCGCAGCGGCGAAACCCTGGCGCTGCTCGGCGAATCCGGCTGCGGCAAGTCGATGACCGCGACCGCACTGGTCGGGCTGCTGGAACCGGTGGCCCAGGTCGCCGACGGGTCGGCGCGCATCGGTGATGTCGACATCCTGGCCGTGGACCGCAAGAAGCGCCGCGAGATGGCAGGGCCCGAACTGGCCATCGTGTTCCAGGACGCGTTGACCGCACTGAACCCGCTCTACACCGTCGGCACGCAGCTGGCCGAGCCGTTCCGCATCCACCACGGCATGAAGGCCAAGGAAGCCAAGGCCAAGGCCGTCGAACTGATGGCGCGCGTGGGAATTCCGCAGCCCGAAGACCGGATGAAGGCCTACCCGCACCAGTTCTCCGGCGGTATGCGCCAGCGCCTGCTGATCGCCATGGCGGTCGCGCTGAACCCGAAGGTGCTGATCGCCGACGAACCGACCACCGCACTGGACGTGACGGTGCAGGCGCAGATCATGGCCCTGCTCAAGAGCCTGCGCGCCGAATACGACATGGCGGTCGTGCTGATCACCCACGACCTGGCCCTGGTAGCCGAGGAAGCCGACCGCGTCGCCATCATGTACGCCGGCAGCATCGTCGAAACCGGGCCGGTATCCGAGGTTTTCGGTGACCCCAAGCATCCCTACACCAAGGGCCTGCTGGATTCGGTCCCGGTCGACGCCGAACGTGGCGCCGAGCTGAAGTCCATCGGCGGCTCGCCGCCGGATCTGCATTCCATCCCGGCCGGATGCGTCTATCAGGACCGCTGCCCGCTGGTCGCCGATATCTGCCGCAGCACCCGGCCCACCCTCAGCACCACCGGCAGCCGCCGGAAGTCCGCGTGCCACTTCCCCGGGGAGGTTAACCATGCCTGAATCAACCGTGGCGGACGCCGACCGTGTGCTTTCGGTCCGCGATCTGAGCAAGTCGTTCCGGGTGTCCGGCGGGAAGCAGTTGCGCGCCCTGGACGGGATCAATCTCGAACTGGGACGCGGCGAGACGCTGGGACTGGTCGGCGAATCCGGTTGCGGTAAGTCCACCTTGGCCCGCACCCTGATGATGCTCGAGCGGCCAGACTCCGGAACCGTGAGCTTCGACGGGATCGATCCGTTCGCGCTCAAGGGCAAGGAACTGCTGACGTTCCGTCGCCGCGTGCAGATGGTGTTCCAGGATCCGTATGCGTCGCTGAACTCCCGGATGACGGCCGCCGAGATCATCGCCGAACCGTGGCGTACCCACAAGGGCCTGTACAAGACCCGCGCCGACCGCGATATGCGGGTGCGTGGCCTGCTCGACATGGTGGGGCTGGGCGCCAAGGCATTCGGCAAGTACCCGCAGGAGTTCTCCGGCGGGCAGCGCCAGCGCATCGGCATCGCCCGTGCGCTCGCACTGAATCCCGAGGTCATCATCTGCGACGAGCCGGTCTCGGCGCTGGACCTGTCGGTACAGGCCCAGGTGCTCAACCTGCTCAACGACCTGCAAGCCGAACTCAAGATCTCCTACGTGTTCATCTCGCACGACCTGTCGGTGGTGCGTCATGTGGCGGACCGGGTGGCGGTGATGTACCTGGGCCGGATCATCGAGAACGGGCCCACCGGTGCGGTTTTCGATCGCCCCGAGCACCACTACACGGCGGCGTTGATGTCGGCGGCACCCAAGCTGCACGACACCGCGCGCGGCGAGCGGATCCTGCTCAAGGGCGAGGTGCCCTCACCGCTGAACCCGCCGTCGGGATGCCGGTTCCGGACCCGGTGCGCACATGCCACCGAGATCTGTGCCCAGCAACGGCCCCCGCTGGCCATCGATCCGGTGGTCGCCGGGCATTCGGCCGAATGCCACCATCCGCTGGCGCACAAGGAATCGGCGTTGTCGCACAGCGCATGACCCTGGGCGAGCGAAGCGACGGGAAAATGTGAACAGTTTCGGGGTGCCTGGATTCGCGGTCGTGGTGACCGCGGTCCTGCTGGCATCGTGCCTGCAGGCGTCCATCGGGTTCGGGATGGGCATGCTGGCCGCGCCGGTGGTCGCGATCGTCGACCCCGGCCTGGTGCCCGGCACGCTGATCATGCTGGCCACCCTGCTGACTCTGCTGGTGGTGCTGCGTGAAGGCACCGCCATCGATCTCGGCGGCACCGGCTGGGCGCTGCTGGGCCGAGTGCCCGGCACGGTGGCCGGTGCGCTGCTGCTCGCGGCGATACCCGAACGGGCACTGGCGATCCTGATCGCGGCGGTGGTGCTGGGCGGGGTCGTGGTCACCAGCCTGGGCTGGATCCCCGAACCGCACCGGCGCAACCTGGTGCTGGCGGGCGCGACATCGGGTGTGCTCGGGACCGCCACCTCCATCGGTGGTCCGCCGATGGCACTGGTCTGGCAGCGCAGCACCGGCGCCCAACTGCGCGCCACCATGGCCGGGTTCTTCCTGGTCGGTTCGGTGATGTCGATCGCCATGCTGGCCGTCACCGGCGCCGTCGACCGGCACACCGTGCAGATGTTCGCGGTGCTGGTGCCCGCCGCGGTGCTGGGATACGTGCTGTCCCGGTACGCCAATCGCATTCTCACACCACGTCGGCAGCGTTGGACGGCCATCGGTGCCTCCACCGCCGGCGCGCTGGTACTGGTCGTCCAACAGACAGGGCTGTTATGAGCGAATCGACCGCACGCGCGGGGGTCAAATCGGCCGCTCGCACCGTCGAACTGCTGGAATACCTTGCCGCACGCCAGGACAAGCCCGCTCGGATCCGGGAGATCAGTGAGGAACTGGGCATGCCGCGCAGCAGCGCACACGCTCTGCTGCGCACGCTGATGGCCCAGGGTTGGGTGCGTATGCAGGAGACCGACACGGACGAGACCGCGGTCCGATACGGGATCGGCATCCGGGCACTGCTGGTGGGCACCAGCTATCTCGACGGCGACCCGTACCTTCCGATGATCGCGCCGTTCCTCGATGATCTGCGGACCGACTGGGACGAGACGTTCCATCTGGGCCGGCTCGACGGCACCGACATCGTCTACCTGGCCTCCAGGGAGTCCCGGCAGTACCGGCGTGCGACCAACCGGGTCGGCCGACGGTTGCCGGCCCATGCCACTGCCCTGGGCAAGGCATTGCTGGCAGAGCGGGCCGGTGTCGAACGCCGCGCGCACCTGCCGGCCGAGCTGACCGCCTTGACGCCATACACGCTCACCTCGCACGCCGAACTGGCCGAGGCGCTGGACACCGCGCGCATCCGCGGATACGCCACCGACGATCAGGAGAACACCGAGGGGGTCCGGTGTTTTGCGGTGGCGCTGCGCTACAGCCGCCCGGCCCAGGATGCGATCAGTGCCTCGGTGCCGTTGGCGCGGCTGACCGAGGAGCGGGAGAGGGGCATCGTGGCGGCCTTGTGCGCAGTCGGGGACAAGGTCAGCCGGGTGCTGCGACCTGTCGCCAATGGTGACAAGTGGTTTGCCTGATCAGGCGGTACGACCAGGTGGAGGATTCAATGTGTAGATCAATTGATGCGATAACAGTGTTGGACGTGCATCAACCGACGTTTATAGGCTGGCTGGTATGAGTTCGCTGAAGCGCACCCCGATCGTCACCGAGATGCGGGTCGTCCCCATCGCCGGACTTGACAGCATGCTGCTGAATCTCAGTGGTGCGCACGCTCCGTTCTTCACCCGAAACCTGGTGATCCTCACCGACTCCGACGGCAACACCGGTGTCGGGGAGGTGCCCGGCGGTGCGGCCATCGAGCGCACCCTGACCGAGGCGCGTTCCCTGGTCGAGGGTCGCGGCATCGGCGCCTACAACAACGTGCTGGCCGATATCCGCCGCACCTTCGCCGACCGTGATGCGGGCGGACGCGGTGCACAGACCTTCGACCTGCGTGTCACCGTGCACGCCGTCACCGCCGTCGAATCGGCCATGCTGGACCTGCTCGGGCAGCACCTCGGCGTCTCCGTCGCCGCTCTGCTGGGTGAGGGCCAACAGCGGGATCGAGTGCAGGCCTTGGGATATCTGTTCTTCGTGGGCGACCGCACCAAGACCGATCTGGCCTACCGCAGCGCCGCCGATGAGGCCGCCGATGCCGATGACTGGCTGCGGGTCCGCCATGACGAGGCGATGACCCCCGAGGGTGTGGTGCGCCTGGCCGAGGCCGCCCAGGCCCGGTACGGTTTCCAGGATTTCAAGCTCAAGGGTGGGGTGCTGCCCGCTGCCGAGGAGGCCGCCGCCGTCACCGCGTTGGCACAGCGGTTCCCCGAGGCCCGGATCACGTTGGATCCCAACGGCGGATGGCTGCTCGCCGACGCCATCGAGACCTGCCGGGGCCTGACCGACGTGCTGGCGTATGCCGAGGATCCGGTGGGTCCGGAGGGCGGATTCTCCGGCCGCGAGGTGATGTCGGAATTCAAACGCGCCACCGGACTTCCCACCGCCACCAACATGATCGCCACCGACTGGCGCGAGATGGGCCATGCCATCCGGGCCGGCGCCGTCGACATCCCGTTGGCCGATCCGCACTTCTGGACCATGAACGGGTCGGTGCGTGTCGCCCAGTTGTGTGATGCCTGGGGGCTGACGTGGGGGTCGCATTCCAACAATCATTTCGACGTGTCACTGGCCATGTTCACCCACGTCGCCGCGGCCGCGCCGGGGGACATCACCGCGATCGACACGCACTGGATATGGCAGGACGGCCAGCGAATCACCAAGGCGCCCTATCAGATCGTCGACGGATACCTCGATGTGCCGGCCGCTCCGGGACTCGGGGTGGAACTGGACGAGGACCGGGTGGCCGCCGCGCATGAGCTCTACCTCGCCGAGGGTCTGGGCGCCCGTGATGACGCCATCGCCATGCAGTACCTGATCCCTGGCTGGACCTTCGACAGCAAGCGACCCTGCCTGCAACGCGCATGAAGGTACACGTCGCAGACCGCAATCTGGTGCCGCACCGCACACATTTCGAGTCCGCGCTGCCACCGGGCGTGCATGTGGTCTGGGCCGGTCCGGGTGGGACCGTCGAGCAGCTGCGGGATGCGGCCGTCCACGTCGGGGGCCGATTCACTCCCGAGATGGCGGCGGTGGCCGAGAAATTACAGCTGGTGCATGTCGCGGGCGCCGGAACCGACCGGGTGGCCTTCGACTCTTTGGGGCCTGATGTACTGGTCGCCAACACCTTTCATCATGAACGTTCCATCGCCGAGTACGTGCTGGCCACAGCGATCATGTTGCGGCGGCGCTTTCTGACCCAGGACCGTGCGCTGCGCCGCGATGTGTGGGCCAGCGCGGTCTACGATGACACCATCGCCCAGCCGCCCACCCTGCACGGGGCGCAGATCGGCTTCGTCGGCTTCGGGCATATCGGTCAACAATCGTGGAACCTGTTGCGCGCACTGGGATGTCGCGGAGCCGCGGTCACCGGCTCCGGCCGGGTCGACGATGGGCACGGGTTGGACTGGGCCGGTGACGTGTCCCGACTCGACGAGCTGGCCGCAGCCTCGGACGTGCTCGTGGTGTCGGCACCGCTGACCCCGGCCACCACCGGGATGATCGGCCGGAATCAGTTGAGCCTGCTGGGCCCGGACGGGGTGCTGATCAACGTCGGGCGCGGCCCGCTGGTCGACCAGAACGCCCTCTACGACGCGCTGCTGACGGGGCGACTCGGGGCCGCGGCGATCGACGTCTGGTACCGCTACCCGGAGGCGACGGGCCGCGGTGCCACCGCGGCGCCGGCCGACCTGCCGTTCCACGAGCTGCCGAATCTGCTGATGACGCCGCATTCCTCGGGTATCACCACCGACACCTTCGCAGGCCGGGTCGACGATATCGCGGCCAATATCGGGCGGTTGGTGCGCGGTGAACCGCTGCATAACGTGGTGCGGCCCTAGATACGCAGATCGTAGGGAAACACCCGATCCGATTTCGGCGCGCGGACCCTAGCGTCCAAGCACCATGACCATCAAATTTGCGGTGACCGTGGCTGCGCCCATCGTGACGTTGGCCGCCTCGGCCCTGGGTGCCGGCATCGCCCCGGTAGCAGCTCAGCCGTACGGGCCCGACACCTGTATTTCGGGGTTCATCTGGCGTGACGCCTGCCGAACGCGAACCCGACGGGCCAGGCTCCGTCGGACCTGTATTCAGCGGAGGCGGGACGAGTGACTCGACGTCACGCGGTTCCGAGCGCGTCGTAGATGAGCCGGAAGTACCGGTCGGTGCGTGCCGACCCTTCGATGCCCGGGCCCATCTTGTTCATCACATAGGCGACGGTGGTGCGTGACTCGGGGTTCATCGACTCCCAGGACCCACCCCAGCCGCCCCAGAAGCAGATCTTGCCGTCGGGGATGTAGCCGATGGCCGGGCTGGGCAGGCCGAAGCCCAGCCCCATCCGGATCTGGTGGTCTGCGAGCACCAGATCGGGGCCCTCGATCTGGGTGTCGAAGACGCTCTCGACGGTCGCCGGGGACAGCAGCCTCACCCCGTCGACCGTGCCGCCCAACGAGATTGCCGAAAGGAGCTTGGCCAGCGCGCGGGCGTTGGAGTGCCCGTTGGCCGCGCCGATATCGGCGGCGCGCCAACCCGGTGTGTTGGCGATCAGCGGGTCGGGGGCAGGCCCGGTGAACGTCTTGAGCATCTGCTCGGTCCACTGGTCCATCGGCGGTATGCCCTCGAAAGGATCTGCCGGAGCGATGATCTCGGCGATCCGATCCTCATCCGCGGGCCGTGCGCCGATCTGGAAATCCGCCCCGAGCGGGCCGGCGATCTCCTCGGCCACAAACTGTTTGAGCGTGGTGCCGGTCAGCCGGCGCACCACCTCACCGATCAGGTGCCCGTGGGTCAACGCCTGGTAGCCGGTGGCCGAACCCGGTTCCCACCACGGTGCCTGCGCCGCCAACATGGCCGTCGACCGATCCCAGTCCAGAATGTCCTCCGGTGTCACCGGCTGCTCCCAGCCGGACAGCCCGCTGGAATGGGTGAGCAGATGCCGGAACTCGATGCGCTCCTTACCCGCGGCGGCGAACTCGGGCCAGACCTGTGCCACCGGGGTATCGGGGGTGATCAGGCCGCGGTCGATCAGCATCAGTGCGGCCAGCGCGGTGACGTTCTTGGTCGAGGACCATACGTTGACGATGGTGTCCGCGGTCCACGGTCTGGTCCCGGCGGCGTCGGCATACCCGCCCCAGATGTCGACGACCAGTTTCCCGTCGATATCGATGGCGATGGCGGCGCCGCATTCCTCGCCGTCGTCAACGGCCCGGCCGAGCGCGTCGGCCACCTGATCGAACCGGGAGTCGCAGAATCCGTCAACGGTCATGCCGGTCATCATGAACGATGACCGGCCCCCGCAACTACCAGTTGTGGAAGCCGCCCTCGGGGCCCAACATCCGCTCCAGCCTGCTGCGCCCGATCTTGGCGAGCTCGTTGCGCAGGACCTTGCGTTCCATATCGGCATCGTGGTGCATCCGGTCACCCACCGCGGCCAGCACCTCGTTGGCGCAGTGACCGTCGACGAACATCACGAACGCAAATCCGTATTTGTCGGCATAGCTGTGCGAGGCCGTACCCAGCTCGGCCATCAGCTCGGGGTCGTCATCCCACACCGAGCAGTGCTCGGCCTGCGACTTCGCGCTGCGCGGGCGCCGTCCGATATCTGGGCAGGCGTCCAGGATCTGGTCGACATCGGCCTCCGACAGCGCGAACAGCAGCGCATCGAGACGCCGGAACAGGGTGTCGTGGTCGTCGTACTCGCGCCCACGGGCCAGCTCACGGGCCAGCGTGTAGCTGTTGGTGCACTCGTAGAGCGCGTGCACGGCCTTGCGTTCCGGCCAGGCATTGAAGACCTCGAGGCCGACTCCCTGATGCATCAACACCCGTCCAGGATGGAAGGGTCAGGACACACCCGGGTTACCGCTTGTTACGGCGGTGCTAAATCACCGCGGGGTTCAGTGACCTTCGATCGGCGAGCCGATCAGTGCCCTTCGGCCTTGAACCGCTCGATCGAACGCTGCAGCTCGGCCTCGGCCTCTTCGCGGCCTGCCCAGTCGGCGGCCTTCACGAACTTGCCCGGCTCCAGGTCCTTGTAGTGCACGAAGAAGTGCTTGATGGCCTCGAGCTCGAACGGCGGGACGTCGGCGAGATCCTGGATGTGGTCCCAGCGCGGGTCGCCGGCGGGCACACACAGCAGCTTGTCGTCACCGCCGGCCTCATCGGTCATCTTGAACATCGCGACCGGACGGGCCTCGACGATGCAGCCGGGGAACACCGACTCGGGCAGCAGTACCAGCGCGTCCAGCGGATCGCCATCCTCGCCCAGGGTGTTCTCGAAGAAGCCGTAGTCGGCGGGGTAGCCGAAGGAGGTGTAGAGGTAGCGGTCCAGCTTGACCCGGCCGGTCTCATGGTCCACTTCGTACTTGTTGCGGGACCCCTTGGGGATCTCGATGACGACGTCGAACGACACCGGCGTAGCTCCTTCGTCTGGCTTGGCGTGGCGGGGTCCAACCTATCCGAGCGATACGCTGCACGTTATGCGGCCCGGTCGATGGCGCCGATCCACCCACCTGGTGATCGGTCTGGTGGTTCTGGTTCTCGTCGCCGCCGTGGTCGGTGTCGCGGCGGTGGTGACGTCCTCGCGCACCGCTGCCCGCAACGCGCTGCCTGCGCAGCCCGCCGCGGCGACCGCGGCCCCCGCCGTGCACCCGTTGGGTGACGCGACCACCGAACCGACCGTCAAGGGCCTGGCCGCCACCCTGGCCACCGCCCTGGCCGATCCCAATCTTGGCGCGCTGACCGGCCGTGTCACCGATGCGGTGACCGGCGAGGAACTGTGGTCCCAAGGCGTGAACATTCCCATGCAGCCGGCGTCGACCAACAAGACGCTGACCACCGCTGCCGCCCTGCTGACGCTGGACCGCGATGCGCGGCTCACCACCACGGTGCACACCGGCGACCGGCCGGGGATCGTGGTGCTGCGCGGCGGCGGCGACCCCACCCTGTCGGCCTTTCCGGCCGGCAAAACCACCTGGTACAAGGGTGCGGCGCGGATCAGCGACCTGGCCGAGCAAGTGGAGAAGTCCGGGGTGCGGGTCACCGGCGTGCAGGTCGATCTGAGCGCCTACAGCGGGCCGACGATGGCGGTGGGCTGGGATCCGCTGGACATCGACGGCGGCGATATCGCGCCGATGGAGTCGGTGATGCTCGACGGCGGCCGCACCCAGCCGGTCTCCTACGACTCGCGCCGCTCCCGGACCCCGGCCCTGGACGCCGGCCGCGCGCTGGCGGTGGCACTGGGTGTCGACCCGGCCGCGGTGACCATCAACAACGGCTCTGCGCAGGATGCCGAGGAGATTGCGTCGGTGCAGTCCCCGCCGCTGATCGAGCGGCTGCGCCAGATGATGTACGAGTCGGACAATGTGATGGCCGAATCCATCGGTCGTGAGGTGGCCGCCGCATTGAACCGCCCGCAGAGCTTCGACGGGGCCGCCCAGGCCGTGTTGAGCCAGCTGCGCGGTGCCAACATCGACACCACCGGCGCCAAACTGCTTGATTCCAGTGGGCTTTCGGTGGACAACCGGCTGACCGCGCTTACCCTGGACGAGGTGGTAGCCGTCGCCGTCGGAGATGATCAGCCCAAGTTGCGGCCGCTGGTCGACCTGCTGCCCATCGCCGGCGGCAGCGGCACGCTGTCCAATCGCTACCTGGACACCGAGGAGGGTCGGGCCTCGGCCGGCTGGTTGCGCGCCAAGACCGGATCGTTGACGGGGACCAACACCCTGGCCGGCATCGTCACCGATTCCAGCGGGCGCGTGCTGACCTTCGCCTTCCTGTCCAACAATGCCGGGCCCACCGGCCGGACCTCGCTGGACGCGCTGGCCGCCAAGCTGCGGTCCTGTGGGTGTGGCGGATGAGCGCCGGATCCGGCGGGCTGGGGGCACCTCCCGCTTGCGGGGGAGAGCGCAGCGACCGGGGAATCGGATCCGTGGGTGCGTCTGTCGACTGGGCGGTGGCCGCGAACATCGGCGTGAAACTGTCCCGGCCGGGACCGGCCACCACCGAGTACACCCGTGACCAGGCCATCGCCCAGCTCGCCGAATCGGCCCGCACCGCCGAGCTGCCGGTCCGTGAGGTCACCCATCTCAACGAGGGCGCCGAGGTCCCCGAATCCCGGGTGGTCGACCGCCCGCAATGGGTGCAAGCGGCCACTGAGTCGATGCGGGTGATGACCGGCGGCACCGACGACGGCAAGCACGGTCTGGCCGGTGCGGTGACCGCGAAGGTGACCGGCGCGCAGACCGGCGCGGTGCTGGCCTTCATCTCCGGAGGCATCCTGGGTCAGTACGACCCGTTCAGTAATGGCGGTGAGCTGTTGCTGGTCTACCCGAACGTGATCGCGGTGGAGCGTCAGCTGCGGGTCAACCCGGCCGATTTCCGGCTGTGGGTGTGCCTGCACGAGGTCACCCATCGGGTGCAGTTCCGGGCCAATCCCTGGCTGGCCGAACACATGTCGTCATCGTTGGAGACGCTGACCGGTGACACCGGCGAACAGGTCGGCGAGATCGTCGGACGACTCAGCGCGTTCGTGCGCAACCAGCGCAGCGGCCGGCCAGACGGGCCGAATTCGGCCGGTGTGGTGGGCCTGTTGCGTGCCGTGCAGGCCGAACCACAGCGTCAGGCGCTGGACCGTCTGTTGGTGCTGGGCACTCTGCTGGAGGGGCACGCCGAACATGTGATGGACGCCGTCGGCCCCGCCGTGGTGCCGTCGGTGGCCACCATCCGGCGCCGGTTCGACGAACGCCGACAACGCAAACAGCCGCCGCTGCAACGGATCATCCGCACGCTGCTGGGATTCGACGCCAAGCTCAATCAGTACACCCGCGGCAAGGTGTTCGTCGACGAGGTGGTGTCCCGGGTCGGCATGGACCGCTTCAACGCCATCTGGACCGACGCCGACACCCTGCCGCGTCCCGAGGAGATCGAAGAGCCCCAGCGATGGATCGATCGGGTCCTGTAGCGCAGTTGCGTTCCGCGGTAGGGTCTTTCGCCGACGCGCAGCTACCCGGTGACAGCCCCTGGTGTGTGGCGTTGTCCGGAGGGGCGGATTCGTTGGCGCTCACCGCTGTGGCCGCCGCGCTTCGATCCACTACGGCCCTGATCGTCGATCACGGGCTGCAGGACGAGTCGGCTGCGGTGGCCGAGGCGGCGCGTGCCCAGGCGATGGCGCTGGGATGTGTTGACGCACAGGTTGTTCGGGTTCAGGTGGGGGAAGTCGGTGGGCCGGAGGCGGCCGCCCGCGCCGCCCGGTATGCCGCGTTGCAGTCTGCGCGGGCCGGCGCGCCGGTGCTGTTGGCGCACACTCTCGATGATCAGGCCGAGACCGTGCTGCTGGGTTTGGGTCGCGGGTCGGGTCCGCGCTCGATCGCGGGGATGCGGGCCTACGACGATCCGTGGGGCCGGCCGCTGCTGGGCATCCGGCGGACCACCACGGTGGCGGCCTGCGCGGCGCTCGGGCTGACACCCTGGCAGGACCCGCACAACATCGATCCGAGGTTCACCCGGGTCCGGTTGCGCACCGAGGTGCTGCCGCTGCTGGAGGAGGTTCTGGGCGGCGGCGTGGCCGAGGCCCTGGCCCGGACCGCGGACGCGCTGCGCGAGGACACCGATGCGCTCGACGCGGCCGCCGGGTCGCTTGTCCCCGCCGACGGCACCCTGTCCACCGCTGCGCTGGCCGCGCTGCCGACCGCGCTGCGACGCCGGGTGATCCGAGACTGGCTGCACATCGGCGGGGCCAACGATCTGAACAACGGTCAGATCCGGTCGGTCGACGCGCTGATCACCGATTGGCGCGGTCAGGGTGGTGTCGCGGTGCCCAGTCGGCTGACCCGGGAACGGCTGTTCGCGGCCCGCCGCGACGGCATGCTGGTGCTCTACCGCGAACCGGTCCGATGATGCCCGCTACGCTGTGGGCGTGACTGCGGAGCTGTATCCGGGCGATATCAAATCGGTGTTGCTGTCCGAGGACGAGATCAGGGCCAAGACGGCCGAACTGGCCGGCCTGATCGCCGCCGACTACCAGGCGGGGGATCAGGACCTGCTGCTGATCACCGTGCTCAAGGGTGCGGTCATGTTCGTCACCGATCTGGCGCGCGCCATCCCGGTGCCCACCCAGCTGGAGTTCATGGCGGTCAGCTCATATGGATCCTCGACATCCTCGTCCGGCGTGGTCCGCATCCTCAAGGACCTCGACCGCGATATCAACGACCGGGATGTGCTGATCGTCGAGGACATCATCGATTCCGGCCTGACGCTGTCCTGGCTGCTGCGCAACCTGGCGACCCGTAACCCGCGGTCGCTGCGGGTATGCACGCTGCTGCGTAAGCCGGATGCGGTGCGCGCCGATGTCGACGTCACCTACGTCGGTTTCGACATCCCCAACGAGTTCGTCGTCGGTTACGGGCTGGACTATGCCGAGCGGTACCGCGACCTGCCCTACATCGGGACGCTGGAGCCGAAGGTGTACGAGAGCCCGTAGCCGACTGCCGTATCTCTGTCGAGACCCGCGTAATCGGGGTCGGCGTCGGGGCGGTGACCCCGGGTACGCGGATCTCGCGGCCCTTTAGACCAGTTCCCACACCGCCGTCACGGTGAACCCGACGGTCTGCTCGCCGGGTGCCAGGGGGACAGCCTCGGCCATCGCCCCGCGCGGCATCGGCATCGGCGGAGGCGGCGGGGTCGCCCCACCGGTCTCGGAGATCGACACCACATCGCCGAGGTCCAGCCCGGACAGCTCGGCGTACTGCTCGGCGCGATCCTTGGCGTCCTCGAAGGCACGGGCGCGTGCATCGCGCACCAGCTGTGAGTCGTCGGCGATCGAGTAGCTCACCGAGTTGATCCGGGTGGCGTCGCCGCCGGTGTCGACGATCAAGGCCAGGAACTCCGAGGCGCGACCGGCGTCGCGGATCTTCACGTCGACACCATTGCTGGCCCGGTAGGAGTCGATGCGGGTGCCGTCGGAGTTGTACTGCGGCTGCAACGACACCTGCGTGGTGCTGATATCTCGCTCCTCGATACCCGCACCGGTCAACGCGTCGATCACCGCGCGCTGCCGGTCGCTGGTCTGGTTCAGTGCACCGCTGACGTCCGGGGCGATCGCCTCCATGGCCGCCGACACGGTCAGCGTGTCCGGGGTGCCCTGCACCTCGCCGGAGCCGACCACGGTGACCTGGCGGCCGACCGCGGCGGCGGGGTCGCCGGTCGGGGCAGGGCCGGACGTCGCATCACAGCCGGTCACCCCGACGACGAGGGCCGCGGCACCCACGGCGAGGCTGAGACGGACCGGCAATCGTTGCGCGAGGGTCATGTTCGCACCCTAGCGTGTGGCGCCGCGATCACGGGGTGACCACGATCTTGCAATGCGCGTCGGGGTCGGCCAGCTCGTCGAACGCCCCGGCGACCCCGTCGAGCCCGACGGCACCGGTGATCATCGGTGCGACGTCGATATCGCCCTCGGCGATGGCGCGCAGCGATTCGGCGAATTCGGCTGGGTCGTAACCGAACACAAAATGCAGGCTGAGCTGCTTGGCGCTGGCGAAGAACGGATGCACGGTATCGGGTTGCATGCACACCCCGGCGACCACCACCCGTGCTCCCGCGGGGGCGCGGCGCAGTACATCGTCGAGGATGCCGGGTGCGCCGACCGCCTCGAACACCACCGCCGGTGCGCTCTGGTGGAATGGTGAACCCTGCGCCGGGTCGGCCGTCACATGTGCGCCCACCTGCGCGGCGAGGCTGCGTCGTACCGATGAGAAGTCCGATGCCACAATCGTTTCCACGCCGCGGTAGCGCAGCGCGGCGATGATGGCGATGCCGATCGGACCGCAGCCGATGACCAGCGCGGTCTCGCCGCGCTCGATCTTGGACACGTTGACCGCACGCAGGCCGACGGCCATCGGCTCGGTCAGGGCCGCGTGTCGCGGGTCCAGCCCGTTGGGCACCGGCAGCAGCAGCGGCGCCGACAGCAACATCCGCTCGGCGTAGCCGCCGACCGTCGTGTTGCTGTAGACGATCATCTCCAGACCGGTCGGTGCCACCAACACCGGCACCGAGGTGACGATGGTGCCCGGCGCGGGGGCGTCGGTACCGGGTCCAGCCTCCAGGACCTCGGCGCTGAACTCGTGCCCCATGTAGATATCTGCGCCCAGGTCGATGCCCGACAGGGTGTCCGGCATGCCCTCCATCTCGGCACCGGCAGCCAGCATCTCGTCACCGTGCGCGGCGAAATGCAGGTCGGAGCCACAGATTCCGCAGGCCTTGACCGCCACCAACACCTGGCCGGGACCGGGAACCGGCTCGGGCACATCGTCGCGGACCACCATCCGGCGGTCGCGTAGTACGGCGGCCCGCATCAGCTCTTGACCTCCGAGGAACCTTCGGCGGCAGCCTCGGTGATGGCGTTCACGATGGCCTGTCCGGCCCGGCCGAGCAGCTGATCGCGCTTGCCCTTGGCCCAGTCATGGGAGGCCCGCGGCGCGGTCAGCTGACCCTTGAAATGCGGGATCACCTCGCGGGCGAACAACTCGTAGGAGTGATACGTCGCCGCCGGGGAGGCCCAGTCGTGGCCCAACATCAGGAACGTGCCGAAACCGTCGGAACGGTCCAGCAGATCCTGGATGTAGGCGATCGCGTCCTCGGTGGTACCGATACAGCAATTGCCCTTGGCGGCATAGTCTTCGACGAACGCGTTCGCGTCGGGTGCGGATCCGTCGGTGGCGTTGGACAGCGGGACGAAACCGGCCGCACCGAAGTAGTTGGCGAAATCCTGCAGACCGTAGGTGCAGTCCTCGATGGCCTGCTCGCGGGTATCGGCGACGTGCACGATGCCCAGCACCCGCCAGTCCTTGCGGTCAGGCACGTCGCGGCCGGACTTGGCGGCCTGCTCGGTGACGATATCCCAGGTGTTCTCAACCGCAGCGGCACCGCCGGGCACCGACATCGACAGCGACAACAACGAGGTGCCGAGCTGGCCGGCCAGCCGCGGACCGGACGGGGAAATCATTGCCGCCGTGGATATCTCCGGATACGGCCAGGTGTAGGGGCGGATGTGCAGGGCGGCGTCGCGCAGGGTGAACCAGTCGGTCTGCCGGTCGATGCGCTCGTCGGGTGCGGCCCGGAACAGTGCCAGGACGGCCTCCAGTGACTCCTGCATCATCCGGCGCTGATCCACCGGGTCGATCCCCATCATGTAGGCGTCCGACGGCAGCGCGCCCGGGCCGGTCCCGAACATCACCCGGCCCCTGGTCAGGTGGTCCAGCAGCACCCACCTGTCGGCCACCATCAGCGGATGGTGATAGGGCAGCGACACCACCCCGGTGCCCAGTCGGATGTGCCGGGTCCGCTCGGCCGCCGCGGCGATGAACACCTCCGGGCAGGCGATCAATTCGTAACCGCCGGAATGGTGTTCGCCGAACCAGGCCTCGTCGTAGCCGAGCCGGTCCAGCTCCTCGACCCGGTCCATATCGTATTGCAGTGCCAGGGTGGGGGATTGGCCCGTCGGGTGAAACGGCGTGATGAAGACCCCGAAGTCGAGCGGTCGAGTCATTGCAGGCCCGCCAGGAATTCCAGCAGCACCGCGTTGACCTCATCGGGCCGCTCCTGCTGCAACCAGTGGCCGGCCCCGTCGAGCAGTACCTCGCGGTAGTCGCCGGTCGCCACCGTGCGGACATGGTCGCGCGGGGTGAAACTCAGCACCGGGTCGGCACTGCCGGCCAGGAACAGCACGGGCGCGGTGATGGTATCGGTGACGATCCGGCCGGCCGACGGGTCGGTGAGCTCCCAGTTGCGGTCGAAGTTGCGATACCAGTTCAGCGGGCCGGTGAACCCGGAGGCCTCGAAGGCGCGGACATACTCGTCGAACTCGGCCGCGCTGATCCAGTCCGGCAGCGCGGGCAGTGGGTTGTCGGCCATCTCGTCGACCGGCCCGGTGAATCCGTCGAGCGCGACCATCCGACGCAGTGAGGCCCGCTGATCGGCGTTCAGCGCCGCATCGGCCACCCCGGGCTCCTGGAAGTACAGGATGTAGAAGAAATTGTCGCCGAAGATGCCCCGCCAGATCGACGTCGGCGGTGCCGAGGCCCGCGGGATCGGCGGCACGCTCAGCGCGGCCACGCCGGCCACCCGGTCCGGAAAGAACAGCGGGAAATTGGTGACCACCGGCGAACCCCAGTCGTGGCCGATCAGCACCGCACGTTGCGCGCCCACATCGTCGAGCAGGCCCGCGATATCGGCGGTCAACTCGATGATGTTGTAGTCCTCGATGGCACCGGGCTTCGAGGAACCGCCATATCCGCGCTGGTCGGGGGCCAGGACGTGGTATCCGGCCGCGGCGAGGGCGGGGATCTGATGCCGCCACGAGTAGGCGAGTTCGGGGAAGCCGTGCGCCAGCACCACCACCGGGTTGCCGCGCTCACCCGCCTCCGTCACTCGCAACGTCGCGCCATTGGTATCGACTAACCGTTCGGTTGGTGTGAGCACGGTCTCACCCAAGCACACCGCACGCGCTGTGACCATCGTCGGAGAACATCCCGGGCGGGGAACTTCCGATCGTTGGGTTAGCGGTAGCCTTTAGTTTCCCAACTGCGCATATTTGGAAGGATCGGGCCGGCCGCGTCAGCGAGGCCGCAGATATCGATGAACCGTAAAAACGTCATCCGCACCCTCACGGCGATCGCCGTCGTGTTGCTGCTGGGTTGGTCCTTCTTCTACTTCAGCGACGACACCCGTGGCTACAAGCCGGTGGACACCTCGGTGGCCATGGCCCAGATCAACAGCGACAACGTCAACAGCGCTCAGATCGACGATCGCGAGCAGCAGTTGCGGCTGGACCTGAAGTCCGGCAACGGCGACACCGAGAACAGCGACAAGATCCTCACCAAATACCCGACCGGCGTCGGTGTGCAGTTGTTCGACGCGTTGAGCGAGAAGAACGCCAAGATCAACACCGTCGTCAACCAGGGCAGCGTGCTGGGCACCCTGCTCATCTACATGTTGCCGCTGTTGCTGCTGGTCGGTCTGTTCGTGATGTTCTCGCGCATGCAGTCCGGTGGCCGGATGGGCTTCGGGTTCGGCAAGTCCAAGGCCAAGCAGCTGTCCAAGGACATGCCCAAGACGACGTTCGCCGACGTCGCGGGCGCCGACGAGGCCGTCGAAGAGCTCTACGAGATCAAGGACTTCCTGCAGAACCCCAGCCGCTACCAGGCGCTGGGCGCCAAGATCCCCAAGGGCGTGCTGCTGTTCGGCCCGCCCGGCACCGGTAAGACGCTGCTGGCGCGCGCGGTCGCGGGCGAGGCCGAGGTGCCGTTCTTCACCATCTCCGGTTCGGACTTCGTCGAGATGTTCGTCGGTGTCGGCGCCTCTCGGGTGCGCGACCTGTTCGAGCAGGCCAAGCAGAACAGCCCGTGCATCATCTTCGTCGACGAGATCGACGCCGTCGGCCGCCAGCGCGGCGCCGGCCTGGGTGGTGGGCACGACGAACGCGAGCAGACGCTCAACCAGCTGCTGGTCGAGATGGACGGTTTCGGTGACCGCCAGGGCGTCATCCTGATCGCGGCCACCAACCGGCCCGACATCCTCGATCCGGCGCTGCTGCGTCCGGGCCGTTTCGACCGCCAGATCCCGGTCTCCAACCCCGACCTGGCCGGCCGCCGCGCGGTGCTCAAGGTGCACTCCGCCGGTAAGCCGATCGCCCCCGACGCCGACCTGGACGGGCTGGCCAAGCGGACCGTCGGCATGTCCGGCGCAGACCTGGCCAACGTCATCAACGAGGCAGCCCTGCTGACCGCCCGCGAGAACGGCACCGTCATCACCGGCGCCGCGCTGGAGGAGGCCGTCGACCGCGTCGTCGGCGGGCCGCGCCGCAAGAGTCGCATCATCAGCGAGCAGGAAAAGAAGATCACCGCCTACCACGAGGGCGGCCACACCCTGGCGGCCTGGGCGATGCCCGATATCGAGCCGATCTACAAGGTCACCATCCTGGCCCGTGGCCGCACCGGCGGCCACGCCGTCGCCGTCCCCGAGGACGACAAGGGCCTGATGACCCGCTCGGAGATGATCGCCCGGCTGGTGTTCGCGATGGGCGGGCGCGCCGCCGAGGAACTCGTCTTCCGCGAGCCCACCACCGGTGCGGTCTCCGATATCGAGCAGGCCACCAAGATCGCCCGCGCCATGGTCACCGAGTACGGCATGAGCGCCAAGCTCGGTGCGGTGCGCTACGGCACAGAACACGGCGACCCGTTCCTGGGCCGGTCGATGGGCACCCAGGCCGACTTCGGTCACGAGGTCGCCCGCGAGATCGACGAGGAGGTGCGCAAGCTCATCGAGGCGGCGCACACCGAGGCCTGGGAGATCCTGTCCGAGTACCGCGATGTGCTCGACATCCTGGCCGGTGAGCTGCTGGAGAAGGAGACGCTGCACCGCGTCGAGCTCGAAGCCATCTTCGACCAGGTCGAGAAGCGTCCGCGGCTGACCATGTTCGACGATTTCGGGGGCCGGGTGCCGTCGGACAAGCCGCCGATCAAGACCCCGGGTGAGATCGCCATCGAGCGCGGCGAGCCGTGGCCGCCGCCGGTGAAGGAACCCGCGTACAAGAGCGCGATCGTGGAGGCCAGCCGGGCCGCCGAGGCGGGCCGGGTGCACAACCCGGGTCAGAACGGGACCAACGGCTCCGGCTCCAACGGCGCGGCCAATGGCCACGCCCAGCCGGACTACGGTGCCCCCGCCGGTTGGCACGCCCCGGGCTGGCCGCCGCGCGAGGGTGGGCAGCCGCCCGCGGGTCCGCCGCCGGGCTACGGTCCGCCGCCACAGCAAGGCCACTACGGACCCCCGCCGGGGCAGTACGGTCCTGGGCAGGGCCAGTACGGCCAGCCGGGTCCGTACGGTCCGCCGCCCGGCCAGTACGGCGGCCCGCCGCCGGAGAACCCGCCACCATCACGAGGCTGACCAGAACGGAGCGTCGATGACGACGTTGGGCGACAAGAGCGACAGTGCGGTCGGTTTCACCCCGGTGGAGTTCGACCAGCCGCGCGCCGAGGCCGCGGTGCGGGAACTGCTGATCGCGGTCGGGGAGGATCCGGATCGCCACGGGTTGGTCGACACCCCGGCGCGGGTGGCGCGGGCCTTCAAAGAGATCTTCGCCGGGCTGTACACCGATCCGGACACCGTGCTCAACACCACCTTCGACGAGCAGCACGATGAGTTGGTGCTGGTCAAAGAGATCCCGATGTACTCGACCTGTGAGCATCACCTGGTGGCGTTCCACGGGGTGGCCCATGTCGGATACATCCCGGGTCTGGACGGCCGGGTGACCGGGTTGTCCAAGATCGCCCGCCTGGTCGACCTGTATGCGAAGCGGCCGCAGGTCCAGGAGCGGCTGACCGCGCAGATCGCCGACGGGCTGATGCGCAAGCTCGACCCGCGCGGTGTCATCGTGGTCGTCGAGGCCGAGCACCTGTGTATGGCGATGCGCGGTGTCCGTAAGCCCGGCGCGGTGACCACCACCTCCGCGGTCCGCGGACAGTTCAAGACCGACAAGGCATCCCGGGCCGAGGCACTGGAACTGATCCTGCGCCGGTGAGCCCTCTCGTCGCAGCTGCAGCCCCCAAGGTGATGGGTGTCCTCAACGTCACCGATGACTCGTTCTCAGACGGGGGACAGTTCCTGGATCGCGACCGCGCCGTCGAGCACGGCCTCGCCCTTGCCGCCGCCGGTGCCGCCATCGTCGATGTGGGCGGCGAGTCGACCCGACCCGGCGCGGTGCGCGTCGATGCGACGACCGAGACCAACCGGATCGTGCCGGTGGTGGCCGCACTGGCCGCCGAGGGTGTCACCGTCAGCATCGACACCATGCACGCCGCGGTGGCCCGCGCAGCCCTGGAGAACGGGGCCGCGATCGTCAACGACGTCTCCGGGGGACTGGCCGACCCGGACATGGCGCCACTGCTCGCCGACGCGAAAGTGCCCTGGGTGCTGATGCATTGGCGGTCGGTGAGCGCCGAGGCGCCGCACGAGGTGCCCGCCTACGCCGATGTCGTCGCCGAGGTGCGTGACGAACTGCTGCGCAGTGTCGATGCCGCCGTCGCCGCCGGGGTGGACCCAGATCGGATCGTCATCGATCCGGGCCTGGGGTTCGCCAAGACGGCCGAACACAACTGGCAGCTGCTGCGCGCACTGCCGGCCTTTGTCGGCACCGGGATCCCGGTCCTCGTCGGGGCATCCCGCAAACGTTTCCTCGGCACCCTGCTGGCCGGACCCGACGGAGCGCCGCGTCCGCCGGACGGCCGGGAGACCGCCACCGCCGTCATCTCGGTGCTGGCCGCCCAGTTCGGCGCCTGGGGTGTCCGGGTGCACGATGTGCGCGCCTCGGTGGACGCCCTGACGGTCTTGGAGGCCTGGCATGGCTGACCGGATCGAGTTGCGCGGCCTACAGGTTCGCGGCAATCACGGCGTCTTCGACCATGAGCGACGCGACGGCCAGGACTTCATCGTCGACATCACGGTATGGGTGGACCTGGCCGCGGCCGCGGCCACCGACGACCTGGCCGACACCCTGGACTACGGGGCGCTGGCCGCGCGGGCGGCCGCGATCATCGCCGGGCCGCCGCGCAATCTCATCGAGACGGTGTCCGCCGAGATCGCCGAGGATGTGATGACCGATCAGCGGGTGCACGCCGTGGAGGTGGTGCTGCACAAGCCGTCGGCGCCGATCCCGTTGACCTTCGACGATGTCGCCGTCGTCGCGCGACGATCCCGGCGGGGCAGCCGGTGAGGGCGGTGCTGTCGATCGGCTCCAATCTGGGGGACCGGCTGGCACACCTGCAGTCCGTCGTGGATGGCCTCGGCACGCGGGTGCGGGCCGTGTCCCCGGTCTACGAGACCGACGCCTGGGGCGGTGTCGAGCAGGGCGCATTCCTCAACGCGGTGCTGATCGCCGAGGACCCCGACTACGACGGTTACGACTGGCTGCGGCACGGGCAGCGCCTGGAAGACTCCGCCGACCGGGTACGTGAGGTGCACTGGGGCCCGCGCACCCTGGACGTCGATATCGTCAGCTGTATCGACAATGGCGGCGAATTACGCTGCCAGGAAACAGATCTCACGCTTCCGCATCCGTTCGCGCAGGAGCGGGCATTCGTTTTGGTCCCGTGGCTGGCGGCGGATCCGGCGGCCACCCTGTCCGGGCGGTCGGTGGCCGATCTGCTCGCCGCGCTCGACCCGGCCGAACGTGCCGGGGTGCGCAGCACCGATCTGCGGCTGGTGTTCTGATGGGCCCGACCCGCAGACGTGATCTGCTGATCGCCGTCGCGGTGACCGCGGTGGTCGGCTATCTGCTGGTCACCGGGCTGTACCGGTGGTTCCCGCCGATCACCCTGTGGACCGGGGTCTCGCTGCTGGCGGTCGCCGTCGTCGAAGCCGGCTGGGGACAGGTCATCCGGACGCGCATCGCCGAGGCCAAGGTCGGTGTCGGTGCGGGTCGGATGCATCCGTTGGCGGTGGCCCGGTCCGTCGTCATCGCCAAGGCCTCGGCGTGGATGGGGACCCTGGTGCTGGGTTGGTGGATCGGCGTGCTGGGCTACCTGTTGCCGCGTCGGGACGCCCTTCGGGTGGCCGGCGAGGACACCGCGGGCGCCGTGGTGGCTGCGCTGTGCGCGCTGGCACTGGTCGTCGCCGCGCTCTGGCTCGAGCACTGCTGCAAGTCGCCCGATGATCCGAACGACACCGCAGACCCCGTCGAATGACGAATCGCCGCACCGGTCGACACGCGATGTGACCTGCGACCGGTACAGTCGGGGCCCATGACCGATCCGTCCCGCGGCATGCGCGTTCGACGCGCCAACCGCAGGCCGGGTTGGGTGCTGTTGACCGCCCTGTTGGTACTGGCCATCGTGGCCAGCACCGTGCTGGTCTTCACCAATCGGGTCGAATTGCTCAAGCTGGCGGTCGTATTGGCGCTGTGGGCAGCGGTGGCCGCGGCCTTCGTCTCGTTCATCTACCGACGCCAGAGCGATCTCGATCAGGCCAAGGTGCGTGATCTGAAGTACGTCTACGACCTGCAACTCGACCGGGAGATATCGGCCCGGCGGGAGTACGAACTGTCCGTCGAGACGCATCTGCGTCGTGAACTCGCCGCGGAGCTGCGGGCGCAATCGGCCGACGAGGTCGCCTCGCTGCGTGCCGAACTGGCCGCGCTGCGCGCCAATTTGGAGATCCTGTTCGACACCGATCTGGATCAGCGCCCGGCCCTGGAGAACGACCGTCCGGCGGGCCGGGTGATCGCCAGCCGCCTGGACAGCCCCGAGCGCCCGCGCGACGCCGGTGAGCCGCGCACCGAGGAAAGCCCGATCATCGACGTCCCGGCCGAACCTCAGCCACCGGAGTTCCAGTGGGGACCGGCCGAACCCTTCGGCGGCGCCCACCGGCGTGCCTCGGAGCCCGAGCAGCCCGCTGCCTGGCAGCCGCCCCCACCGCCGCCGGTCCCGACATCACCGCCGCCGGCGCCGCGGATCGCCCCGTCGGAGCCGTTGGTGGCGCAGTGGAACCCGGTGCCCGCCGAGGGGCACTGGATCCCGGCCGGCACCCCGGGTAGCAACTGGGTGCAGCCCGCCCCGCAGGAGCCACCCGCGCCACCGGTCACCCCACCGCCGCCGCCGGCGTCCGAAGGCGGCCGTCGGCGCCGCCGCGAGGACGCCCCGGCCGAGCCGGAGGCATCCGCCGCGCCGCGGCGCGCCCGGCACGCCGCCCCCGGAGAGCAGGCGCCCACAGCACCGGCGCCGACTCCGCCGGCCGAACCCGTCCCGGCGGCCCGGCACCGCAGCCCCGAGCAGGAACCGGCACCCGAACTCGAGCCGGGCGGTCAGCACGCCGGCGGCCAGCCGGTCTCCGAACTGCTGTCTCGCCTGCAGGCCGCCCAGGCCCAGGCACAGGCCGGCGGTGGCCGGCGTCGGCGCCGCGAGGAGTGAGCTAGGCTCTCCGAGACCGTCCGGTACCCGCAGTGTGGGACCGGAACGAACATCGTCACCGAATCTGCGAGGTCGTCTGTCATGGTCGACGGACTCCGTCCGGCCCGGCTCACCGTCGGCATCATCTCGGCCGGCCGGGTGGGCACGGCCCTCGGTGTGGCGCTCGAGCGGGCCGAACACGTGGTGATCGCCTGCAGCGCCATCTCGGCGGCTTCCCGCGACCGCGCCGCCAGGCGCCTGCCCGAGACCGCGATACTGCCGGTCGCCGATGTCGCCGCTTCCGTCGAACTGCTGTTGCTCGCGGTGCCCGACGCCGAACTGGCCGGTCTGGTCGCCGGTCTGGCCGCCACCTCGGCGGTGCGGCCCGGGACCATCGTGGTGCACACCTCGGGTGCCAACGGCGTCGGCATCCTGGCGCCGCTGACCGAACAGGGCTGCTTACCGCTGGCGATCCACCCGGCGATGACGTTCACCGGTTCCGACGAGGACATCGCCCGGCTCTCGGAAGCCTGTTTCGGTGTCACCGCCGCCGACGAGATCGGCTATGCCATCGGGCAGTCGCTGGTCCTGGAGATCGGCGGCGAACCGTTTCGGGTCCGCGAGGACGCCCGCACCCTCTATCACTCGGCGCTGGCACATGCGGGCAACCACCTCATCACCGTGGTGCTCGACGCGGTGGACGCCCTGCGCGAGGCGTTGCGCGGACAGGAACTGCTTGGCCAGGAACTTGTGCTCGACGCTCCCGGTGGGCTTGCCGAGCGGATCGTCGCCCCGCTGGCCCGGGCCTCGCTGGAGAACGCCCTACAACGCGGGCAGGCCGCGCTGACCGGACCGGTCGCGCGCGGCGACGCCGCCGCGGTGGCCCGCCACCTGGCCGCACTCGGCGAGGCCGATCCCGAACTGGCACAGGCTTATCGGGTGAACTCACGGCGCACCGCCCAGCGCGCGCACGCGCCCGCCGCCGTATTCGACGTGTTGGAGGAGAACCCGTGACCGATCGCCGTCCGCCGGTGTACAAGGCCGACGAACTCAACATCTACGGCCGCCCGGCCGATGTCACCGAGGTGACCAGGGCGCTGCGCGCCACCGGACGCCGCGTCATGCTGGTCCCCACCATGGGCGCTCTGCACGACGGCCACCTCACCCTGATCCGGCAGGCCCAGCAGGTTCCGGGTGCGGTGGTGGTGGTCTCGATCTTCGTCAACCCCACCCAGTTCGGCGCCGGCGAGGATCTCGACGCCTACCCGCGCACCCTCGACGAGGACCTGACCGCGCTGCGCGGTGAGGGTGTGCAGATCGCCTTCACCCCGACGGTCGCGGACATGTACCCCGCAGGCCCGCGCACCTCGGTGCACGCCGGTGACATCGGCGCCGAACTCGAAGGTGCCTCACGCCCCACACATTTTGCCGGGATGCTGACCGTCGTGATGAAGCTGCTCCAGATCGTGCGGCCGGACCGTGCGTTCTTCGGCGAGAAGGACTATCAGCAGCTGGTGCTGATCCGGCAGATGGCCGACGACCTCAACCTGGACACCCGGATCGTCGGGGTGCCGATCGTGCGGGAGTCCGACGGGTTGGCGATGTCGTCGCGCAATCGCTATCTCGACGAGCTGGAACGTGAACAGGCCCTTGCCATCCCGTCGGCACTACTGGCCGGGATGTACGCCGCGGGCGAGGGGGTCGAGGCCGCGCTGGACGCCGCCCGCGCAGTGCTCGACGAGGTGCCCGCCATCACCGTGGACTATCTGGAGATCCGCGACACCTGGCTGGGGCCGGCGCCGCAGACCGGCCGGGCCCGGATGCTGCTGGCGGTGCGACTCGGCCGCACCCGGCTGCTGGACAATATCGCGATCGATATCGGCGTCCCGTCAGGTGAGGGTCCGGACGTCCCCTACGACGAGCACGAACTGCCCTGGAGGAACTGATGTTTCGCACCATGCTCAAATCCAAGATCCACCGAGCCACGGTCACCCAGGCCGACCTGCACTATGTCGGCTCGGTGACCATCGACGCCGATCTGATGGACGCCGCCGACCTGCTGGAGGGCGAGCAGGTCACCATCGTCGACATCGACAACGGCAATCGGCTGGTCACCTACGCCATCACCGGTGAGCGCGGTACCGGTGTCATCGGGATCAACGGGGCCGCAGCGCATCTGGTGCATCCGGGGGATCTGGTGATCTTGATCGCCTACGGCACCATGGATGACGCGCAGGCCCGCGAGTATCAACCGCGCATCGTCTTCGTCGACGCCGACAACAAGCAGATCGACCTCGGCACCGACCCGGCACATGTGCCGGCGGATGCCTCCGGCCTGCTGTCGCCACGCTGATGCTGCTCGCGATCGACGTCCGCAACACCCACACCGTCGTGGGACTGATCTCCGGAGCCGGCACACATGCCAAGGTGACGCAGCACTGGCGTATCCGCACCGAGGCCGAGGTGACCGCCGACGAGTTGGCGCTGACCATCGACGGTCTGATCGGTGACGATTCCGAGCGGTTGACCGGCGCGACCGCACTGTCCACGGTGCCCTCGGTGCTGCACGAGATCCGGTTGATGCTCGACCAGTACTGGCCCTCGATCCCGCAGGTGCTCATCGAACCCGGCGTCCGCACCGGTATCCCGCTGTTGGTGGACAATCCCAAGGAGGTCGGTGCCGACCGGATCGTGAACTGCCTGGCGGCCTTCCACAGGTACAACCAGGCCGCGATCGTTGTCGACTTCGGATCTTCGATCTGTGTGGACGTGGTGTCGGCCAAGGGAGAGTTCCTCGGCGGCGCCATCGCCCCCGGCGTGCAGGTGTCCTCGGACGCCGCCGCCGCCCGTTCGGCGGCGCTGCGCCGGGTGGAGCTGACCCGTCCGCGGTCGGTGATCGGTAAGAACACCGTGGAGTGCATGCAGTCGGGGGCGGTGTTCGGATTCGCCGCGCTGGTGGACGGTCTGGTCGACCGGATCCGTGCCGATGTGCCCGGGTTCGGCGGCGACGATGTCACGGTCGTAGCGACCGGCAACTCCGCACCGCTGGTGTTGCCGGACCTGCGGACCGTGGGCCACTACGACCAGCACCTGACCCTGGAGGGGCTACGGCTGGTGTTCGAGCGCAACCGGGACAACCAGCGCGGTCGTCGCTGATTAAGCTGGCATGTCGTGAGTTCCACAGTGCCGGCAGGCCCCGCCCCGTCCCAGCCCGACGACGACATCCCCGAGCAGTACCGGATCCGGCAGGCCAAGCGCGAGCGTCTGCTCGCCGAGGGGCGTGACCCCTACCCGGTGCAGGTCGCCCGCACCCACAGCCTGGCCGAGCTGCGCGCCGAATATCCCGAGCTGGCGGCCGACACCGCAACCGGCGACCTGGTCGGTGTGGCGGCGCGGGTGGTGTTCGCCAGGAACTCCGGCAAGTTGTGCTTTGCCACCCTGCAGGACGGTGACGGCACCCAGCTGCAGCTGATGGTCAGCCTGGCCGAGGTCGGCCAGGAGTCGCTGGACGCCTGGAAGGCCGATGTCGACCTCGGTGACATCGTGTTCGCGCACGGTCAGGTGATCAGTTCGCGCCGCGGTGAATTGTCTGTGCTGGCCGATTCCTGGCAAATCATCTCCAAGGCGCTTCGGCCGTTGCCGGTGGCGCACAGGGAGCTGAGTGAGGAAACCCGGGTCCGGCAGCGTTATGTGGATCTCATCGTGCGCCCCGAGGCCCGCAGCATCGCCCGCCAGCGCATTGCTGTGGTGCGCGGTGTGCGGCACGCGCTGGAACGTCGCGGCTTCCTCGAGGTCGAGACGCCGATGCTGCAGACGTTGCCCGGCGGCGCGGCGGCGCGGCCGTTCATCACCCACTCCAATGCCCTCGACGCCGACCTCTACCTGCGCATCGCGCCGGAGTTGTTCCTCAAGCGCTGCCTTGTCGGTGGATTCGAGAAGGTTTTCGAGTTGAATCGGAACTTTCGTAACGAGGGAGCCGATTCCACACATTCGCCGGAATTCGCGATGTTGGAGACATATCAGGCTTACGGTACGTACGACGATTCCGCCGTGGTGACTCGTGAACTTATTCAGGAAGTCGCCGACGAAGCGCTCGGGACACGCCAGGTGCCACTAGCCGATGGCAGCACCTATGACCTCGATGGCGAATGGCAGACGCTGGAAATGTACCCGTCGTTGTCGGCCGCCCTCGGTGAAGAGATCACCCCGGAAACGACGCTGCAACACCTGTTGTCGATCGCCGACCGACTCGGCGTGGAGATTCCCACCGATCGCGGTTACGGGCACGGGAAATTGGTCGAGGAACTGTGGGAGCACACCGTCGGTGAGACGTTGTGGGAACCGACCTTCGTCCGCGACTTCCCGGTCGAGACGAGTCCGCTGACCCGCGCACATCGCAGCATTCCCGGTGTCACCGAGAAGTGGGATCTTTATGTGCGTAAGTTCGAATTGGCGACCGGTTACTCCGAACTGATCGATCCGGTGATTCAGCGCGAACGATTCGTGGCACAAGCTGCCGCGGCGGCCGCCGGCGATGACGAGGCAATGCGACTCGACGAGGATTTTCTGGCCGCATTGGAGTACGCCATGCCGCCGACCACCGGAACCGGAATGGGTATTGATCGTCTGTTGATGGCTTTGACGGGCCTGACGATTAGGGAGACGGTTTTGTTCCCGATTGTGCGCAGACACTCAAACTGAGTGCATACGACTCGTGGTTGTTGAATGAATTCCGTCCGTGTGAAAGCATTGCTTCCGGGGTTCGGGGTTGAATCTACGAGTGGCCACAGAAGGGTCAGTGTGAGCTAATGGCGAAGAAAGTGACCGTCACGTTAGTTGACGATTTCGACGGGGAAGCCGCCGCGGATGAGACCGTCGAATTCGCGCTGGACGGTGTGAGCTACGAGATCGACCTTTCTTCGAAGAACGCGTCGAAACTCCGTGGTGACCTGAAGCAGTGGGTCGAGGCCGGCCGCCGGGTCGGAGGCCGTCGCCGCGGCCGTTCGGCCGGAACGGGTCGTGGTCGCGCCGCGATCGACCGGGAGCAGAGTGCCGCGATCCGCGACTGGGCCCGGCGTAACGGGCACAATGTGTCGACGCGCGGCCGGATCCCGGCCGATGTCATCGACGCATTCCACGCGGCAACGTAGGCGGCGGTTGCCGGAATCTGTCAGCGGTGGCAGTTCCGGCCGGTACCTATTCGCTGAAAGCGAACCGAATTCCCTGATATCGGGGAAACGTTCCGTGGTCGGCGCGCGTTGTGCAGACAACTGCACCGTCGGGCTCAGCGCACCTGCGGCGCAGCTATCGGTCCAGCCCACTAGAGTGGACTGCAGGTGCGGCGAGTTGTACAGCGCACGATGCCGACCTACGTGAGGAAGAGCAGGTAACCACGGATGTTCGAACGATTTACCGACCGTGCCCGTCGCGTCGTCGTCCTGGCTCAAGAAGAAGCCCGGATGCTGAACCACAACTACATCGGCACCGAGCACATCCTGCTGGGCCTCATTCACGAAGGTGAAGGCGTCGCAGCCAAGTCGCTCGAGTCGCTGGGTATCTCGCTGGAAGGCGTGCGCAGCCAGGTCGAGGAGATCATCGGTCAGGGACAGCAGGCCCCGTCGGGCCACATCCCGTTCACCCCGCGCGCCAAGAAGGTGCTGGAGCTCTCGCTGCGCGAGGCCCTGCAGCTCGGCCACAACTACATCGGTACCGAGCACATTCTGCTCGGCCTGATCCGTGAGGGCGAAGGTGTCGCCGCGCAGGTGCTGGTCAAGCTCGGTGCCGAGCTGACCCGGGTGCGCCAGCAGGTCATCCAGCTGCTGAGCGGCTACCAGGGCAAGGAGGCCGCCGAGGCCGGTACCGGAGGCCGGGGTGGTGAATCCGGCAATCCTTCGACGTCGCTGGTCCTCGACCAGTTCGGCCGCAACCTGACCGCCGCCGCCATGGAGGGCAAGCTCGATCCGGTCATCGGCCGTGAGAAGGAAATCGAGCGGGTCATGCAGGTGCTGAGCCGGCGCACCAAGAACAACCCGGTGCTGATCGGTGAGCCCGGCGTCGGTAAGACCGCCGTCGTCGAGGGCCTGGCCCAGGCCATCGTGCACGGTGAGGTCCCCGAGACGCTGAAGGACAAGCAGCTCTACACGCTCGACCTCGGTTCGCTGGTCGCCGGCAGCCGTTATCGTGGCGATTTCGAGGAGCGCCTGAAGAAGGTGCTCAAGGAGATCAACACCCGCGGCGACATCATCCTGTTCATCGACGAGCTGCACACGCTCGTCGGTGCGGGTGCCGCCGAGGGCGCGATCGATGCGGCGTCGATCCTGAAGCCGAAGTTGGCCCGTGGTGAGCTGCAGACCATCGGTGCGACCACCCTCGACGAGTACCGCAAGTACATCGAGAAGGATGCGGCGCTGGAGCGCCGCTTCCAGCCGGTGCAGGTCGGCGAGCCGACCGTCGAGCACACCATCGAGATCCTCAAGGGTCTGCGTGATCGCTACGAGGCGCACCACCGGGTATCCATCACCGACGGTGCGCTGGTGGCCGCGGCGACCCTGGCCGACCGCTACATCAACGACCGGTTCCTGCCGGACAAGGCGATCGACCTGATCGACGAGGCCGGTGCCCGGATGCGCATCCGCCGGATGACCGCACCACCGGACCTGCGCGAATTCGACGAGAAGATCGCCGACGCGCGCCGGGAGAAGGAGTCCGCGATCGATGCGCAGGACTTCGAGAAGGCCGCCAACCTGCGCGACCGTGAGAAGACCCTGGTCGGGCAGCGCGCCGAGCGTGAGAAGCAGTGGCGCTCAGGCGATCTCGACGTTGTCGCCGAGGTCGACGACGAGCAGATCGCCGAGGTGCTGGGCAACTGGACCGGTATCCCGGTGTTCAAGCTGACCGAGGCCGAGACCACGCGTCTGCTGCGCATGGAGGACGAACTGCACAAGCGGATCATCGGCCAGGAGGATGCCGTCAAGGCCGTCTCCAAGGCGATCCGCCGCACCCGCGCCGGCCTGAAGGATCCCAAGCGTCCCTCGGGCTCGTTCATCTTCGCCGGCCCGTCCGGCGTCGGTAAGACGGAGCTGTCCAAGGCGCTGGCGAACTTCCTGTTCGGCGACGACGACGCGCTCATCCAGATCGACATGGGCGAGTTCCACGACCGCTTCACCGCGTCGCGGCTGTTCGGTGCCCCTCCCGGGTACGTCGGCTACGAAGAGGGTGGCCAGCTCACCGAGAAGGTGCGCCGCAAGCCGTTCTCCGTCGTGCTCTTCGACGAGATCGAGAAGGCCCACCAGGAGATCTACAACACCCTGTTGCAGGTGCTGGAGGACGGCCGCCTGACCGATGGTCAGGGCCGCACGGTGGACTTCAAGAACACCGTGCTGATCTTCACCTCGAACCTCGGCACCAGCGATATCAGCAAGGCGGTCGGTCTCGGCTTCACCTCCGGTGGCGGCGAGAACAACTACGAGCGGATGAAGCTCAAGGTGCACGATGAGCTGAAGAAGCACTTCCGCCCGGAGTTCCTGAACCGTATCGACGACATCATCGTGTTCCACCAGCTGACACAGGACGAGATCATCCAGATGGTCGACCTGATGATCGGCCGGGTCTCCAAGCAGCTGGCTGCCAAGGACATGGAGATGGAGCTGACCGAGCAGGCCAAGTCGCTGCTGGCCAAGCGCGGTTTCGACCCGGTGCTGGGTGCGCGCCCGCTGCGCCGGACCATCCAGCGCGAGATCGAAGACGCCCTGAGCGAGAAGATCCTCTTCGAAGAGGTCGGTCCCGGTCAGATCGTCACCGTCGATGTCGAAGGCTGGGACGGCGAGGGAGCCGGCGAGAACGCCAAGTTCACCTTCGCCGGTCGTCCGAAGACGTCGTCGTCCACCGATGATGCGGACCTGGCCGCCACGGCAGCTGAATAGTCGCCTCCGGCGACGAAGCCGAGTCCTGAACGCACAGCACACCCAAAGCCCCCGACCGGACGCCTGGTCGGGGGCTTTGGCGTAGTATCCGAAATGCTCTCGACGGGCTTGTGGAATCTGGTGAAATTCCAGGACGGTCGCGCCACTGTAAAAGTCAGACCCGCATCCCGTCACCGCACTTTTTACGTGGGACGCGAACTCCCGAAAGGAATCGGATATGACATCTGCTGAGTCTTCCAAGACGCGCTTACGCGCCGTCGACCTGTCCGCCACGAGCGCCGTGGTCTGGCTGTCGCTGACCGCGTTCCTCGCGCTGCTGGTGCTCTACTTCGTCGGGATGGATCAGGGTGCGACGTCGGTCTTCGGGGCGAACACCGTCATCCACGAGTTCGTCCACGACGCCCGGCATCTGCTCGGCTATCCCTGCCACTAGACGCCGGAAGCAGACAAAACTCCGATGGAAAAAAGAATCATCGGGCGCGGCCTGTCGGCCGGCGCCCTAGGCGGTTTGCTCGCATTCGTCTGGGCCTACTTCTTCGTAGAGCCCGTCATCGATCGCGCGATCGAGTTCGAGGACGGTGTCAGCGCCGCACACGAGGCCATCGAGCACGGCGGGCATGCCCACGAGCACGGTGCCGAGGGCGGTATCGAGATCACCCGCACCGTGCAGGCGACGATCGGCCTGGGCTTCGGCCTGGTGCTGTTCGCGGTGGCCATGGCGGCGCTGCTGGCCGTGGTCTTCTGCGTCATCTACGGCCGGACCAATCTGTCGGCGCGGGTGCTGTCGGTCTTGATCGCCGGTGGCGGGCTGTTGTCGCTGTGGATCGTGCCGTCGCTGAAATACCCGCCGAACCCGCCCGCGGTGAGCCTGGACGAGACCATCCAGCAGCGCACGCTGCTGTATCTGCTGTTGACCGTGCTGTCGGCGGCACTGCTGGTCGCGGCGGCATACCTGGCCAACCGACTGACGGAGAAGCTGGGCGCGTGGAACGCGGCACTGGCCGCCGGTGGCGCCTACATCGTGGCGGTCATCGTGGTGTTCCTGATCATGCCGACCATCTCGGAGACGCCCGGCCCGATCACCGATGCGGCGGGCACCATCATCTTCGGGGCCTTCCCGGCCGATGATCTGTACGAGTTCCGGCTGTACTCGTTGGTCACCCAGGTCATCATGTGGACCACCATCGGCCTGGTGTTCGGCGCGCTGACATCGCGCCTGCTGGAGAACAAGCGCGAGTCCATCTCGGCGTGACCCGTCATGAGTGAGGTCGTCCGGCTGACGCTCATCTCGCATGCCATGACCGATGCGATGTCAGCCGGACGATTCCCCGCCGACGAACCGCTGAACGATCTGGGCCGTCGGCAACTCGGCGGTCTGCACCCGCTCGAGGGTGAGCTGTCGTGCGGTCCGGAACTGCGGACCAGACAGACCGCCGAAGCCCTCGGCACGGCGGTCGTCGACCCCGTGCTGGCCGACCTCGACCACGGCGGATGGTGCGGGCGCACCCTCGATGCGCTCGACGGCCAGGATCTCGCGGTGTGGCTCACCGATCCCGCAGCGACCCCACACGGCGGCGAATCCATCGTCGCGCTGTGCCGCCGGGTCGGCGACTGGCTCGGCGATGTCGCCGCCCGAGGCGGCAGGAATATCGCGGTGACCCACCCGGCGCTCATCCGTGCCGCGATCATGTACGCACTCGATGCGCCCCCGAAATCGTTCTGGCGCATCGATATCGGGCCGGTCAGCCAGACCGTGCTGCACCACCGCGGGCGGTCCTGGACGCTGCGGTACTAGTCCGGGATCAGTGCGAAGGACTGCGTGGCGATCGACAGCAACCAGGTCGCGGCGGTCAGGCTGCGGTACTGCGGCCAGTTCAGCTGGTAACTGACCACCCAGCCCTGCCCGTTGCGGTCCTCGGCGTACCAGCTGAAGGTCAGGTCACCGGGCAGGTTGCCACCCTTGGCGCCGATGTAGTCCCACCGGGAGCGGTCGAGTTCGATACCCGGTGTGGCCGAGAGGATGTCGCGCACCGGTGCGGCGGGTCCGGTGGCGGCGGCCTGCAGCGCGGCGTGCACCCGGCAGATGTCCATCGGGGTGCCGTACCACTCGATACCGTAGGGCGAGGCCGGCACCCGGGTGAGCATCGGATCCGGTTCGTACGGCAGGGTTCTGGTGTTCGCCAACATCGCGGCCCGGCGCTGCGGGCTCGCGGTCTTCCATTCCTCGCGGACATCGGGCCTGCCCCAGCCGATGGAGAACAGTTCGTGCGCGGTGGGGAAGGGTGTCATCGCGGCCGGGTCGTGATGGCCTGCGGTGACCAGTGCGCGCTGCAGAGCGCCCGGGCCCAGCCGGTTCATCAGCATGTCGGTGGCCATGTTGTCGCTGGCCGAGATCATCTGCTGCGCGGCGTCTCGTACCGATACCGTGGCCCCGGGGTCGAGGTCGTTGAACCCCGCAGAGCCGACGGCCTTGTCTTCCTTGGTGATGACCAGTTGTTCGTCCCAGCCGATGGTGCCCGCGTGGACGCCGTCGGCCAGTGCGAGCAGCACATAGAGCTTGAAGATGGAGGCCAGCGGCATGGAGTGGTCGACATCGGTGCCCGCCACCTGCTCACAGTTGCCGTCGGAGACCTTGGACACCTGATACGCGTACTCGGCGCCGGACTTCTTGATCTCGGCGTCGATATCGGACCACTGCCCGATGCGGGGCTGATCGACGGTCACCTCGAAGCGGTCGACGAGACCGCCCTCGCCGGTGCGCATCTCGATCTTCTGCTCGATGTTGTACGAGTTGCGTACATGCAGGGTCGCCTGACCGGCGCCCAGCGACATCGCGGTGACCGTGATGGGCCGGTCGGCCCAGAGCCGGTCCATGGCGCCGGCGACGAACTCCACCTCACGCGGCGCGGCCAGTGTCGCGACGGGCACCACGCCGATCGGCCAGTCCGAGTTGACCATGTCCAGCAGCTGTTTGGCGCGCAGTCCCTGCGGGGTGTTGGTCTCGATGTGCATGCCGTAGGCAGCCTCGGCCACCGGCGGCCCGGTGTGCGCGCAGCCGCCGGCCGCGATGACGGCGGAGGTGGCCAGCGCCGCTACTGCGATGGCGCGCCGCGGCCTGCTACTTGCTGGTCCCCGCAACGTCCAACACAACCTCGAACTCCAGCAGCGAGGCGCCGGTGGAAACTGGCTTGGTCTGCTGACCGGCGTGCGCCTCCACGGCCGGGCCCTGGGCCCACGCCTGGAAGGCCTCGTCGGACTCCCACTGGGTCACCACGAAGTAGCGGTTTTCTCCCTTGATCGGACGCAGCAGCTGGAAGCCGAGGAATCCGGGCTGGTTGTCGACGGCATGGGCGCGGTGCGCGAACCGCTTCTCAAGTTCCGGGCCTGCGTCGGCCGGCACCTCGATGGCATTGATCTTCACGACGGGCATGTGCATGAGGCTACCCGTGCCCGGCCCCGGCAGGATGACGGCATGCAGACCGAACTTCTGACCTGTCGCGGGGGTACCGGTGCCCCGCTGATTCTGGTGCACGGGCTGATGGGGCGGGGCAGCACCTGGTCACGCCAGCTGCCGTGGCTGACCGGGTTCGGCGCGGTGTACACGTATGACGCCCCGTGGCACCGGGGCCGCGATGTCGAGGATCCGCACCCGATCAGTACCGAGCGGTTCGTCGCCGATCTCGAGGATGCGGTATCGCAACTGGGTGCTCCGGTCACGCTGATCGGCCATTCGATGGGCGGATTGCACTCCTGGTGCCTGGCGGCGCGGCGCCCGGATCTGGTGACGGCGCTGGTCGTGGAGGACATGGCACCGGACTTCCGCGGCCGCACCACCGGGCCGTGGGAGCCGTGGTTGCATGCGCTGCCGGTCGAGTTCACCTCCGCCGAGCAGGTGTATCGGGAATTCGGTCCGGTCGCGGGCCAGTACTTCCTGGAGGCCTTCGACCGGACCCCGACCGGATGGCGACTGCACGGGCATACCGCCCGCTGGATCGAGATCGCCGCGCAGTGGGGCACCCGGGACTACTGGCAGCAGTGGTGCGACGTGCGTGCGCCGGTGCTGCTGCTGGAGGCCGAGGGCACCGTCGCTCCGCCCGGGCAGATGCGGCGCATGCACGAAATAGGTCATCGCACAAACTATCTGCAAGTACCCGGGGCGGGGCATCTGATCCACGACGATGCCCCCGAGGCCTACCGCGGCGCGGTGCACGGGTTTCTAACGGCGCTCGCCGGACGCGCTTGACGCCGGCCAGGACGGAGCCTGTTCGAACCGGCTGCGGATGGCATCGAGATCGTGTTGGCTGCGCAGGCCGTCGCGGTCCTCGGCACTGTCACTGCCGAACAACCGCCCGACGAACGGGGTGGCCTGTTGGAACTGATCGAGGTGCAGGCGCAGGATGCCGGTGCGCCGGGCGGCGCGGCTCAGGGCGTAGGTGAGGGCGAACGGTGCGAGTAGGACCGCCGCGAGGGCGAGGTAGGTCAGTGCTGTGGTCATGGCAGTAATGCTCCATTGAATAAAATCCCGCCAACAGTGGCAGAAATGACACCCTGAGATAAAATGCTGCCATGGCGATATCGAGCGTATCGGTGCTGGTGCTGGACGGTCTGGCGATTTTTGAGTTCGGCGTGATCTGCGAGGTCTTCGGGATCGACCGATCCGGTGACGGGGTGCCCAACTTCGACTTCAAGGTCTGCGGACCCGAGGCCGGCCGGCCCATCCGCACCGCGGTCGGGGCCACGCTCACCCCCGAATACGGCCTCGATGATCTGGTCGGCGCCGACCTGGTGGCCATCCCGGCAATCGCTGGCAGTAATTACCTGCCTGCGGCGCTGGACGCCGTCCGGGAGGCCGCCGAGAACGGATCGACCATCCTGACGGTGTGCTCGGGGGCGTTCCTGGCCGGTGCGGCCGGACTGCTCGACGGCAGGCCCTGCACGACGCACTGGATGCATGCGGCCGACCTCGCCGAGGCGTATCCGACCGCGCGCATCGACCGCAACGTGCTGTTCGTCGACGATGGCAATCTCATCACCAGCGCCGGCACCGCCGCCGGTATCGACGCCTGCCTGCACCTGGTGCGCCGTGAACATGGCGCCGAGGTCACCAACAAGATCGCCCGCCGGATGGTCGTCCCGCCGCAACGCGATGGCGGTCAGCGTCAGTACATCGACCAGCCCATCCCGGCGCGCTACTCGGAAGGCTTTGCCCCACAGCTGGACTGGATCCTGGCCAATCTGGACACACCGCATACCGTCGCGTCGATGGCGGCGCATGCCAACATGTCCGCACGCACGTTCGCGCGCCGGTTCGTCGACGAGACCGGCCGCACTCCTATGCAGTGGGTCACCGACCAACGGGTGCTGTACGCGCGCCGGCTGCTGGAGGAAACCGACCTGGACGTCGACCGGGTGGCCGATCGCTGTGGCTTCGGCACCGCGACCCTGCTGCGTCATCACTTCCGGCGGATCATCGGCGTCACGCCGTCGGACTACCGCCGTCGATTCTCATGTGACGACGCGTGTGAGGCGACCGCCTGATCTAGTCGCCCTCACCCGCCAGGGCGAACAGACCCGCCGCGGTCTGCTCGACCAGCCCGTCGACCAGCAGCGAGTCCAGGGCCCGGTCGCGCTGAGCGGTATCGGTGGTCCAGGCGATATCGAGTTGCGCCCGGGTCACCGGAGCCGAACTGGCTCGCAGTACATCCAGGAGTCGGCCGCGGACCTGACGGTCGGTACCGGCATAACGCTGCACCCGCCGAGCGGGGGTGTCGGCCGCGGGATAGCCGGCCGATTTCCAGCGACACGCGCCCAGCGGACACAGTCCGCATTTCGGGTTGCGTGCCGTGCAGACGATTGCGCCCAGCTCCATCAGTGCGGCCGAAAACCGCGGCGCCGCATCGCCTTCCGGTAGCAGTGCGGCCGCCTCGGCGAGATCGCCGGCTCGGGCCGGGGCCTCGGCGCACCCGTGTACCACCCGCGAGACCACCCGGCGGACGTTGGTGTCCACCACTGGGACCCGTTGGCGGTAGGCGAAACACGCGATGGCGCGGGCGGTGTAGGCGCCGATACCGGGCAGGCTCAGTAAGGTGTCGACGTCGTCGGGCACCACATCGCCGTGATCGGCGGCGATGACGGACGCGCATTCATGCAGTCGCTTGGCGCGGCGCGGGTAGCCCAGCTTGCCCCAGGCGCGCAGCACCTCGGCGGATCCGGCGGCCGCGGTCGCCGACGGTGTCGGCCACCGCGCGATCCAGTCCCGCCAGATCGGTTCCACCCGGTTCACCGGGGTCTGCTGCAGCATGAACTCGCTGACCAGGATCTGCCAGGCCGACACCTCGGGCCGACGCCACGGCAGATCCCGCTCGGCCTGGTCGAACCACGTCAACAGCTCATCCGAGTCGATGCCGTATTCGGTCTGGGGCATACTTCTGGTCATGCCGAACTCGAATCCGATCTCCGCGTGGAAGGCACTCAAAGAGGGTAACGAGCGCTTCGTCGCCGGCCGGCCCGAGCATCCCAGCCAGGGCATCGACGATCGCGCCCGGCTCACCGAGGCGCAGAAGCCGACCGCGGTGCTGTTCGGTTGTGGTGACAGCCGCGTCGCCGCCGAGCTGATCTTCGACCAGGGTCTCGGCGATATGTTCGTGGTCCGCACCGCGGGGCATGTCATCGATTCGGCAGTGCTCGGGTCCATCGAATACGCCGTCGGTGTGCTCAACGTGCCGTTGATCGCGATCCTCGGCCATGACAGCTGCGGCGCGGTGAAGGCGACCCTGAACGCACTCGACGAGGGTGACATCCCCGGCGGCTACATCCGCGACATCGTCGAGCGGGTCATGCCGTCCATCCTGGCGGGCCGCCGCGACGGCTTGACCCGTGTCGACGAGTTCGAGGCCCGCCACGTCGAGGAGACCGCCTCGCAGTTGATGGCCCGCTCCACCGTCATCGCCGACCGGGTCCGCTCGGGTGACCTGGCAATCGTCGGCCTGACCTACCACCTCGCCGACGGCCGGGCGCAGCTGCGCAACCGCTTCGGTGACATCGGCGAGGTCTAACCAGATCTCGAAAAGATCTAAGCAAGGTCACAGGAAGACACGCCGAACCGCCTCGGACAAGCTGACCTGACCGCGGCTTACCGTTGAGGTCGTGCTAGACACCGAACCGCACCGCCCGCTGCCACCGGAGATCTACCGGCGTCGCAGAGCGCTGGCAATAGGGGTCGCGGTCGTCGTCATCGCACTCGTCGCCGGCATCGTCGCGATCGTCGTCGCGCTGTCCGGCGGATCCGAACCCGCGGCCACCGAATCGGCCGACCCGGCCTCGTCGGCCGCCGCGCCCACCCCGCTGCCGGGGGAGGAGCCGGGTGTCAAGACCCCGGTGGTCCCGCCCGTCGAGGCCGCGCCACCGCCGACCCCCACCCCGACCGCCGCGGTCGTGCCGCCGCCGGTGCTGCAGGCCGGTGAGGACTGCCCCGATTCGACGCTGGCGGTCAAGGGCATCACCAGCGCCCCCGACTTTGTGATGGGCGATCAGCCGAAGTTCACCATGGTCGTCACCAATATCGGTCTGGTGGCGTGCAAGCGTGATGTCGGCGCCGCGGTGTTGGCCGCCTACGTGTACTCCCTGGACAACAATCGGCTGTGGTCGAACCTGGACTGCGCGCCGTCGAACGAAACGCTGGTCAAGGAGTTCGCACCCGGCGAGCAGGTCACCACCGAGGTCACCTGGACCGGCATGGGTTCGGCGCCGAACTGCCCACTGCCGCGCGAAGCGATCGGTCCGGGCACCTACAACCTGGTGGTGCAGCTCGGCAATCTGCGGTCGGCCACGGTGCCGTTCATCCTCGCCGAGGCCGCCCCGCCGCCGGTCGATGCGCCGCCGCCGGCGGCGGACGCACCCCATGACGGCAGCGGTGCCGCCCCGGGCAACTGAGTCAGGCCAGCTGGTCGGCGATCGTCGACTCGGCCAGCTGGGACAGGCCTTCCCGGATGTGGCGGGCCCACATCGAGCCGATGCCGTCGACCGACTGCAGGTCGGTGGCGCTGGCCGCCAGCACCCCCTGCAGTGAACCGAAGGACCGCACCAACAGGTCGACATGGGCGAACTGCAGCCGCGGAATACCGGCCATCGCCCGGTAGCCGCGCGAGCTCATCGCCGAATCCTGCGCCTCCACCGTGGACGGGAAGCCGAAAACCCTTGCCAGCGTGGTGAAGTCGAGCAGCTCGTTATCCGACAACGAGTCCAGCTCCTCCAGCGTGGCACCGACCTGCGCCGCACTCGGCGGGTCGGGGTTGGCGTGGTAGTCGCGCACGATCAGCTCGCGGGCGGTGTCGTTGTCGCCGACGAGTTCCTCCAGTTGCAGCTTGAGCTGGCGGCCGTCGGTGCCCAGTTCGACGACATCGGCGTCGATTTCCAGGCTGATCCGGCGCACCATCTCGAGGCGCTGGGCGACGGTCAGCACATCGCGCAGCGTCACGAAGTCCTCGATCTCGGCGGTGGAGAGCTGCCGGTTGACCTCGTCGAGGCGGGACTTGTACCGCTCCAGGGTGGCGATGGTCTGGTTGGCCCGCGACAGGATGGTCGGGGTGTCGGGCACGACATGGCGCTCGCCTGCGGCGTACACCGTCACGATGCTCATCGAGTGGCTCACCGAGATGACGGGGTAGCCGGTCTGCACCGCGGTGCGCTCCGCCGACCGGTGCCGGGTGCCGGATTCGTCGGTCGGGATGGACGCGTCCGGGACCAGTTGGACGTTGGCCCGCAGGATCCGGGTGCCGTCGGTGGACAGCACCACCGCACCGTCCATCTTGGACAGCTCACGCAGCCTGGTCGGCGCGTAGAGCACGTCGAGGGAGAACCCGCCGTCGCAGATGGCCTCGACACTGTCGTCGTAGCCGAGCACGATCAGGGCGCCGGTGCGGCCGCGCAGGATCCGCTCCAGGCCGTCGCGCAGCGCGGTGCCCGGCGCCAGCCTGCCCAGCGTCTCGCGCAGCGTCGGGCGGGCCAGATGCACCACACCGCGATTGCCTCTGGATTTCACCGCCATCGTGCCTCCTAGGATCGGCCGCCATTGTCGTCGATCGAGCGGAGCCGCCGCAATGCCGTGGTGATGTCGTCGGCGACCGTCAGCGTCAGCCCGGCCGGCACATCCTTGACCCCGGGCGGTACCACGGCGTGGGTGAAGCCCAGTCGCGCAGCCTCCGCCAGGCGCCGATCCATCCCGCTGACCCGGCGCAGATCACCGGCCAGCCCTACCTCGCCGATCGCGACCGCCGTGGCCGGCATCGCGATATCGGTGTAGGCGGAGGCGATCGCCACCGCCACCGCCAGATCCGCTGACGGGTCGGTCAGGCGCATGCCGCCGACCGTGGAGACGTAGATGTCGTGCTGGCCGAGCGGCAGTTTGACGCGTTTCTCCAGCACGGCGGTGATCATCGCCGCGCGGGCGGAGTCGATACCGCTCACCGCGCGCCGCGGGCTGCCGGTCTTCTCGGCGCCGATGAGCGCCTGCACCTCGCCGATGAGCGGGCGCTTGCCGTCCATGGTGACCGTCACCGCCGTGCCGGAGACCGGGGCCGAACGCTCATCCCGGAACAGCCCCGACGGGTCGGCGACACATTCGATCCCGTTGTCGTGCATCAGGAAACAGCCGACCTCGTCCGAAGCGCCGAAGCGGTTCTTCACCCCGCGCACCATCCGCAGGGCGGAGCTCCGATCACCCTCGAAGTGCAGCACGACGTCGACCAGATGCTCCAACGAGCGGGGACCCGCGATGGCGCCCTCCTTGGTGACGTGACCGACCAGCAGCATGGCAACCCCGTCCGGGCCTGCCGCCTTCGCGTACGAGGTGAGCGCGGTCGTCACCGCGCGGACCTGGGTCACCCCGCCGGTGACACCGTCGGTCTCGGCACTGGACATGGTCTGCACCGAGTCGACGACCACCAGGCTCGGCCGGACCGCCTCGATGTGTCCGAGCGCGGTCTGCAGGTCGGACTCGGCGGCCAGGTACATCTGGTCATGGGTGCATCCGGTGCGTTCGGCACGCAACCGGATCTGGCCGGCCGATTCCTCCCCGGACAGATACAGCGCGCGCCGACCGGTACTGGCCCAGCGGTGCGCGACCTCGAGCAGCAGCGTGGACTTTCCGATGCCCGGGTCACCGGCGAGCAGGCAGACCGATCCGGGTACCAGACCGCCGCCCAGCACGCGGTCCAGCTCGGACACACCGGAGGGCAGGTGCCGTGTCACGCCGGGATCGATCGAGGTGATCGGCACCGCGGGTGAGGACGGTGCCACGGCGCGGCGGGTGGAACTGCCGTTCAGTGAGGTGAGCGCGACGACTTCGTCGACGGTGCCCCAGGTGCCGCAGTCAGAGCAGCGACCGACCCATTTGGGGGTGACGTGATTGCATTCCGAGCACCGGTATTGCGAACGTACTTTCGAAGCCACGTGTGAACGTTAGCCGTCCACACCGACAGAACGTCAGATTCAGTGACCGCCGCCGTGTCCGCCGCTGACGACGGGCTCGCCGTCGCGGCGGGGCACCTCACCAGCCGAGATCGGCACGGTGAAGGTGGTTGAACCGGCGTTCTGGAAGTTGAAGGTGAAGTCGTAGGTGAGGCCGTTGGAGATGGGCTCGGTCAGTGTCACCTCGGCGGTGACCTCGTCCTCGCGCTCGACGGCGGCCAGCGCATCGTGCCCGTCGGGGTTGCCGACCATCAGGATGCCGCCGGCCGGCACGACGGTGTCACCGGTCAGGGTGACGGTGCCGATATCGGTGGTGATCGAGACCAGCTTGTCGGCCACATCGGTGGAGTCGTTGGCGGCGGCGAACAGCAGTTCCACATCGGTGCCCGGCTGCACGTAGTCGGTGGTCTGCGCGGCGCGCAGGAATACGTTGCGCAGCGCGATCTTTCCGACATTGTCGACGGTCCCGTTGACCGCGGGCTGCTGGTTGGCGCTCTGCGACACCTGGCCGGCGCTGCAGCCGGTGAGGGCGAGGCCGGCGATCAGGGCGCCGGCAACCAGTCGGGACGCGCGCACATCGAAGCGGTTCACTGCGACCACTGGAGCCTCCTGCTCAACACCTACGGATTCGACTATGCACTGTAGTAGGTGGTGATTCGGTGCGGTAGCCGAGGTCGCCCAGACACCCGTCCACTGCATGTCTTCGCGGCCCTGTCAACCCCTAGTCTCCACCTGCGGTGCCCCTGACCTGCATTGTTGTTCCCCGCCGGTCCGGGCCTCGTGGTAAGATCGACTGGTGAAAGGGGCTCGAAACTGATGATTTTCAAGGTCGGAGACACCGTCGTCTATCCACACCACGGTGCTGCGTTGATCGAGGCTATCGAAACCCGGACCATCAAGGGCGAACAGAAGGAGTATCTCGTCCTGAAGGTTTCGCAGGGGGATCTCACGGTTCGTGTTCCTGCAGATAATGCCGAATACGTGGGTGTGCGGGACGTCGTCGGCCAGGAGGGTCTCGACAAGGTTTTCCAGGTGCTGCGCGCGCCGCACACCGAAGAGCCGACCAACTGGTCGCGCCGGTACAAGGCCAATCTGGAGAAGCTCGCCTCCGGTGACGTGAACAAGGTCGCCGAGGTGGTTCGTGACCTGTGGCGTCGCGACCAGGAGCGGGGACTGTCCGCCGGCGAGAAGCGGATGCTGGCGAAGGCTCGCCAGATCCTGGTGGGTGAGCTCGCGCTCGCCGAGAACACCGATGACGAGAAGGCGACGATCATCCTCGACGAGGCGTTGGCCGCCGCGTCCTAGTGACGGATCTGCGCGTCGGTCAGGGGACCGACGTTCATCCCATCGAGGCCGGTAGGGCGTGTTGGTTGCTGTGCCTGTTGTTCGCAGATGCCGACGGTTGCGCCGGTCATTCCGACGGTGACGTCGCTGCGCATGCGCTTTGTGATGCGTTGTTGAGCGCCGCGGGTCTCGGCGATCTCGGTGTCGTGTTCGGCACCGACCAACCCCAGTGGCGTGGAGTCAGTGGTGCGGACATGTTGCGACATGTCCGCACCCTGCTCGATGCGCAGGGATTCCGGGTGGGTAATGCCGTCGTGCAGGTCATCGGCAACCGCCCGAAGATCGGCCCGCGCCGGCTGGAAGCCCAGCAGCTGCTGTCCGAGATTCTCGGTGCCCCGGTATCGGTATCGGCGACCACCACCGACGGGCTGGGGCTCACCGGCCGCGGTGAGGGGCTGGCGGCCATCGCCACGGCCCTCGTGGTCAGATAACCCTCGACAGGCCGGTAAGCTGGCCCGTCGTGAGCGGAGCGAACGGTTGGCCGGGGTGACTGGACTGCGGCTGTATGACACCCTCACCGGTGCCGTCCGTGATTTCGTGCCGCTGCGCCCCGGGCACGTGTCGATCTACCTCTGCGGTGCCACCGTCCAGGGGCTGCCCCATATCGGCCACGTGCGCAGCGGCGTGGCCTTCGATGTGCTGCGGCGCTGGCTGACCGCCAAAGGCCTGGACGTCGCGTTCATCCGCAATGTCACCGATATCGACGACAAGATCCTCAACAAGGCCGCCGACGCCGGCCGCCCGTGGTGGGAGTGGGCCGCGACCTACGAGCGCGCCTTCACCGGCGCCTACGAGGCGCTCGGGGTGCTTCCGCCGTCGGCCGAACCGCGCGCCACCGGGCACATCACCCAGATGGTCGAACTGATCGAGCGATTGATCGAACGCGGGCATGCGTATGCCGGTGACGGCGACGTGTACTTCGACGTGCTGAGCCTGCCGGAGTACGGCAAGCTCTCCGGGCACCGCATCGACGATGTGCACCAGGGTGAGGGTGTCGCCACCGGTAAGCGCGACCCGCGTGATTTCACCCTGTGGAAGAGCGCCAAACCGGGCGAGCCGTCCTGGCCGACACCGTGGGGTCCGGGCCGGCCGGGTTGGCACACCGAATGTGTGGCCATGTGCCAGGAGTACCTGGGCGCCGAATTCGACATCCACGCCGGCGGTATGGATCTGGTGTTCCCGCACCACGAGAACGAGATCGCCCAGGCCGAGGCCGCCGGCGACGGGTTCGCCCGGTACTGGCTGCACAACGGCTGGGTCACCATGGGCGGCGAGAAGATGAGCAAGTCGCTGGGCAACGTGCTCGCCATTCCTGCTGTGCTGCAACGGGTTCGCGCTGCCGAGCTGCGCTACTACCTGGGTAGCGCGCACTACCGGTCCATGTTGGAGTTCTCCGAGAACGCGCTGGCCGACGCGGCCAAGGCCTACACCGGTATCGAGGACTTCCTGCACCGGGTGCGGGTCCGGGTCGGCACCATCGAACCGGGCACCTGGACCGACAAGTTCGCGGCGGCCCTCGACGACGACCTTTCGGTGCCGATCGCGCTGGCCGAGGTGCACACCGCACGCGCCGAGGGCAACCGGGCACTCGACGCCGGTGACCACGAGGGCGCGATGGCCGCCGCCCGGTCGATCCGCGCGATGATGGGCATCCTGGGCTGTGATCCGCTCGACGAGCGCTGGGAGACCCGTGACGAGACCTCGGCCGCCCTGGCCGCCGTCGACGTCCTGGTGCACTGGGCGCTGGCGGGCCGGGCCGAGGCCCGGGAGAAGCGCGACTGGGCCGCCGCCGACGCCATCCGGGACCGTCTCAAGGCGGCCGGGATCGAGGTCACCGATACCGCGGATGGACCGCAGTGGTCGCTGTCTGAGGGGGCTGAGTAGTCATGGCCGGTAATTCGCAGCGCCGCGGGGCCATCCGCAAGGAGGGCACCAAGAAGGGCCCGACCGTGGGCTCGGGCGGTCAACGCCGCCGCGGTCTGGAGGGCAAGAAGGCCACGCCGGCCGCCAAGGACCGGCCGCACCATCCGGCCGCCAAGAAGGCCGCCAAGGCGGCCCGGGCCGCGCAGGGCAGGCACCGCAAGACCGACGAGGTCGAGGTCGTGCTGGGCCGCAACCCGGTGGTGGAATGCCTGCGCGCCGGGGTGCCCGCCACCGCACTGTGGGTGATGCTCGGGGTCGACGCCGACGAGCGGATCACCGAATCCGTCCAGCGCGCAGCCGATTCCGGGATCTCCATCCTGGAGGTCCAGAAACACGATCTGGACCGCATCGCCAGTAACGGTCTGCACCAGGGGCTCGCGCTGCAGGTGCCGCCGTACGTCTACACCCACCCCGACGATCTGCTCAAGACTGCCCAGCGCGACAGCATCCCGGCGTTGCTGGTGGCGCTGGACAACATCTCCGATCCGCGCAACCTGGGTGCCATCGTCCGCTCGACGGCCGCCTTCGGCGGGCACGGGGTGGTCATCCCGCAGCGCCGCTCGGCGTCGGTGTCGGCGGTGGCCTGGCGCACCAGTGCCGGTGCGGCAGCACGACTTCCGGTGTCGCGGGCGACCAATCTGAACCGCACGCTGAAGAGCTATGCCGACGCCGGCCTGCAGATCGTCGGTCTGGACGCCGGTGGCGACACCACCCTCGACGAGTTGGACGCCTCGGGCCCGACGGTGGTCGTGGTGGGCTCGGAGGGCAAGGGACTGTCGCGGCTGGTGCGGGAGAACTGCGATGCCATCGTCTCGATCCCGATGGCCGGGCCCACCGAATCGCTGAACGCGTCGGTGGCCGCGGGTGTGGTGCTCGCCGAGATCGCGCGTCAGCGGCGCGGTTAAGCCGCGACCGCCCACAGGCACACCACCGCGGCGACCAGTGCCACCGGGGTGGTGAGCAGTCCGATCAGGCTGAACTCGGCGGCCCCGGCCCGTAGGCCCTCGCGGTGAACCACCCCGCGCCACAACAGATTCGCCAGTGATCCCGGGTAGGTGAGATTCGGGCCCAGGTTGACCCCGATGAGCACCGCGAGCACGGCGGCGGTGCCCGCACCGGAGACCACCGGCAGCAGCACCAGCACCGCGGGCAGGTTGTTCACCACATTGGCCAGCAGTGCCGCGACACCGGCGATGGCCAGCAGCGCGGGTAGCGAGGTGCCATGCGGCACCAGGGTTTTCATCGCGCCGCCCAACCCGTGGGTGACCACCGCGTGCACCACCACACCCAGGCACAGCACGAACACCAGGAATGGGATGTCGACGGATGCGACGATGCCGCGGACGGTGCTGCGGCGCTGCGCCAGGCCGTGTATCCCGAGTACCACCGCACCGGCCAGGGCGGCCCAGGCCGGCGACAGATCGAACAACGAGGTGACGGCGAAACCGACGAGGGTTGCGGCCAGCACCACCAGCACGAAGACCGGGATCTCGGCGGGCGGGTCGGGTTGACGCTCGTGTGGGATCGGGCGCAGCTCGCGCCGGAAGAACAGACGTAACAACAGGTATTCGACGGCCACCACCGCCAGCCACGGCAGCGCCATCACCGCGGCGAAATGGGCGAACGAGATGCCCGCCGCGGCGAACGCCAGCAGGTTGGTCAGATTGGACACCGGCAGCAGCAGGGAGGCGCTGTTGGCCAGATGCGCGGTGACATAGGCGTGCGGCCGCGGCGGCGCGGTCATGGTGCGTGCGGTGGCGAGCACCACCGGGGTCAGCAGCAGCACCGTCGCGTCGAGGCTGAGCACCACCGTCGTCGCCGCGGCGAGCACGAACACCGCGCCGAAAAGCCGGCGCGGGTCACCGGAGCTCAGCCGCGCCATCGCCACCCCGGCGGCGTGGAACAGGCCCTCGTCATCACACAGCCGGGCCAGCACCAGGATCGCGGCCAGGAAACCGACCACCGGGAGCAGCTCGCCGATGACGACCCCGGCCTCGTCGATGTGCACCATGCCGGTGCCGACCAGCAGGGCCGCGGCGGGCGCGGCGACGACGACCTCCGGCCAGCCGTGCGGGCGCACCATCGCGAACACCAGGACCAGGGCCAGCAGGCCGGCCGACAGGATCAGACTCATCAGCGCCAGGGATCGCTGGGCTGCCACAGCGTGGGCAGGTGCAGGCTCACACCGTCGGCGTCGGCCAGCCGGGTCAGCACCCGCATCGAGGCGTCCAGATCGTCACCGGCATACGGCAGGGCGCGCAGCGGCCGGTCCAGCGGTCGGAAGAAATCGTCCCAGTGGATCAGCACGACGCGCCGTGCCCCGACGCTGCGCACGGTCTCGTGCCAGTAGTCGGTCAGGTAGCGCTCCGGTTGCAGGCCCAGCTGTCCGATGCCGAGGTAGACGACCTCGGCGCGGTACCCCGCCAGGGCACCCGGGACGAACCCCGCACTGCCGACAATCAGCATGGTGCGACCGGTCGGGCGATGCCGGATCAGGGTCGACCAGGCCTCACCGCAGCGGTACGCCGAGGCCCGCACCGGCGGTGTCACGGGTGCACTGATGACGCCGGGGAACCGGTCGGGCGGGCAGTGGTCACCGACGATCAGGGTGATGTCATAGGCGCCGGCGTCAACCGGCGTCCCCGGGTCGGCCACCACCACCTGCTCGGCCGGCAGCCGGTGACCGATATGGGCGGCCGATGATCCGCCGATCAGCGCCGCGCCGGTGCGCGCGGCCACCACCGCCGAGTCCATCGCATGGTCGAAGTGTGTGTGTACGGGCAGCACCGCGGCCAGTCTGCGCACCCCGAGCCGGCCCAGGCAGCCGTCGATACGGGGTTCCGATGGTGCGATGCGGCCCAGTCCGACTTGCAGCAGCGAGGGCCTGCTGAAGAACCCGTCGGTCATGACCGCCGAGTCGCCGTCGTCGATCAGCAGGGTGGTCACCCCGGCCCAGGTCACCGTGACCGGTGCGCCCGGCCCGGCCGCCTCGAGATCGAAGTATCGCGCGTAGTCGTCGATATCGGGGCGGCCGGCCTTGAGGCGCATGGGGCCAGCCTAGGTTGCGCTGCTGCGCCGATCCTGGGAGCCGTCCCCAAGTCCGTAGCGGCGGCGGAACTTCTCCACCTGCCCGGCGGTGTCCATCAGACGGCTCGTGCCGGTCCAGAACGGGTGCGAATCCGCGGTCACGTCGACGATCACCAGCGGGTAGGTGCCGCCCTCGAATTCGACGGTGCGATCACTCGTGACCGTCGAACGGGTCAGGAACTGCTTGCCGGTATTGGCGTCCTGAAAGACGACGTGGTGATAGTCGGGGTGGACTCCGGGTTTCACAGCGTTTCTCCGTTTTCTGTTCCATGGTGTTCGTCGGTCACCGAGACGCCTTCGGGCAGATCGGCACACGGATCCTCGTGCCAGTCCCCGAACGGATCGGGGTAGTCGGCCCAGGTATCGGGGTCGGCGAGTTCGGCATCGGTGAGCAGCGCGCGGTTCAACGCACCGGTGATGACCTCCGGTGCCGCTCCGCAGACCAAGGCGGTCAACGCGATGTGCCGGTCACCGAACCGGTCGTCCCACTGGGAGGCCGCCAGCGCGATGCGCTCCGGATCGGCATAGGCGCGTTCGTGTTCGGTCATCGCGGCCAGCCATCGCCCGGCGTTACCGACCCCCAGGCCGCCGCCGGCCGATTCGATCCACACCACGGCATCGGGTTGGCTGGCCAACCAGGCGCGGCCGCGCACCCGGACCACCCCGTCGAGCAGGTCGTCGATGGCCTGATGCAGGCGGTCGGGATGAAAAGGCCTGCGCGCGTTGAACTCCAGCAGCGTCACTTCGCCGGCCGGGCGCAGCGGCGGTTGGCCGGCCAGCAGTGAATCGTGCGGATCGTCGCTGAAGCCGCGGCGCGCCTGCGGATCCAGGTTGGCCAGCGCGGTGTCGACCTGGCCCAGGCCGACGGTGATGCGGGCCCGCGGGGTCAGCCGGCGCAGCACCGCCAAGGTGTTGGGCTCGGCCTCGGTCAGTACCAGGACGTCGGCGAAGGCGGCCTGACCGACCGATACCTGCGCCACCGTCCGTGCGCCGTCCAGATCGTCATCGCCGAGCGCCTGGGCCAACCACACCGATGTGTCGATGGTGGTGATCACCGCGTTGATGACGACATCCCGGCTCGCGGGTCCGTCGATGTAACCGGGTCCGACCACCACCGGGAGTTCGTTGATGGCGGTGCAGATCGATTCCGGGTCGATCCAATCCATCAGCTCGACCACGATGCGCGTGACATCGTCACGACGATGTAGTCGGCGCAGCAGGATCAGCAGGTCGTTGCGGATGGTGCAGGTGACGCAACCACCCGCGAGTTCGATGGGCCATTGCGAGATGAGCCGCTTCTCGTCGCGCATCCCGGTGACGTTCCGCAGCACCACGTGTCCGTCGGTGGCATACCCGACGGCGATGGTGCCCGGTGTTCGGACCAGTAGATCGACCACCTCGGTCCGGGCACCCTGTCCGGCTACCAGCAGCACCGGCGTCCGCATGTCATCACACCCTTATTGGTAACGATTGTCATTATGTCCGTCCGTACGCTACCGTGTTGCCGTCCACTTGTCGAAAATCATTTTCATTAATGACCGTGCATGAAAGGGAGTCGATGTCCGCCACCTGCCAGGTCACCGGGCGCGCACCGGGTTTCGGTAACCGCGTGTCGCACTCGAACCGGCGCACCCGTCGTCGCTGGAACCCGAACATCCAGACCAAGACCTACTACCTGCCGTCCGAAGACCGCCGAATCCGGTTGCGGGTCAGTGCAAAAGGCATCAAGGTCATCGATCGCGACGGGATCGAGGCCGTGGTGGCGCGGCTGCGCCGTGAAGGGAAGAAGATCTGATGGCCAAGAGCACCGATATCCGGCCGGTCATCCGGCTCAAATCCACTGCCGGAACCGGATATACGTACGTCACCCGCAAGAACCGGCGCAACGATCCGGACCGGCTCGTCCTCAAGAAGTACGACCCGGTGATCCGCAAGCACGTCGATTTCCGTGAGGAGCGCTGATGGCCAAGACATCCAAGATCGTCGCCAATGACCGGCGGCGACAGACCGTCGAGCGTCATGCCGAGCGTCGGGCCGAACTGAAGGAGATCATCCGCAAGCCGGGCAGCACCGCCGAACAGCGGGTAGCCGCCCAGGCCGCGCTGCAGCGCATGCCCCGTGACGCCAGCCCGGTGCGGGTACGCAACCGGGATTCGGTGGACGGTCGGCCGCGCGGGCATCTGCGCAAGTTCGGGTTGTCGCGGGTGCGGGTCCGGGAGTTGGCACACCGCGGTGAACTGCCCGGTGTGCGGAAAGCGAGTTGGTGATGGCAGGCAGCACGGCCAAGAAACGTCGTCCGGCACCCATCGAGATCAAGAAGCCCCGGGTCAACAAGTTCAAGGCCCTCGGCATCACCGATGTCGACTACAAGGATGTCTCGGTGCTGCGCACCTTCATCTCCGACCGCGGCAAGATCCGGTCACGGCGGGTCACCGGTCTCACCCCGCAGCAGCAGCGCAAGGTGGCCACCGCCATCAAGAACGCCCGCGAGATGGCGCTGCTGCCCTACGGGCCGTAGTTCGAAACCGCAGCGGTCCAACCGTTCTCGGAGACGAAATCCGAGAGCGGGCGACCGTGGGTCCACTCGTCGATCTCCAGGGCCGGCCGGTCCGGAAAAGCCGGGACCGGGCCCAGGCACAGGATGGCCACCGGCTCGGCCTCGTCGGGCATGCCGAGCAGGGTGGCCAGCTTGGCCGGTTCGAAGATCGACACCCAGCCCATACCGAGGCCCTCGGCGCGTGCCGCGAGCCACAGGTTCTGGATGGCGCAGGACACCGACGCCAGGTCCATCTGCGGCATGGTCCGCCGGCCGAAGACATGGCGGCGACGGCCCTCGCCCAAGGCCACCACCAGCAACTCGGCGCAGTCCAGGATGCCCTCCACCTTCAGCGCCAGGAACTCGTCACCGCGCGCACCCAGTGCGTCGGCGGTGCGCAGCCGCTCCTGATCGACGAGCGCATGCATGGCCTGGCGCAGGGCGTCATCGGTGATCCGGATGAACCGCCACGGTTGCATCAGTCCGACACTGGGCGCGGCGTGGGCGGCCTGTAGCAGGCGGGCCAGTACCTCGGGTTCGACGGTGGCGCCCGGGACGAATCGGCGCATATCGCGCCGTTCGGCGATGGCGCGGTAGACGGCCTGACGCTCGACGGTGCTGAACGCGGGATCGCTCACCCCCGCAGCTTAGGTGACCGACCTTCTGGTGCTGCGTAATCCCGCGATGGCCGCGCCCAGGCAGGCCAGCGCGACCGCGCCGGCGAACCAGGGGAACACCCGCGCCAGATCCCACCGGGTGGCGGCCCAGCCGGCGACCAATGTGGGAACCGCCATCGCCGTGTAGGCCAGCAGGTAGAACGCCGACATCGTCTCACCGCGCCGGTCGGCGGGCACGACATCGGACAGATGCCGCAGCGACCCGCCGAAACCCAGTCCGAAGGTTGCGCCGAGCAGTGCGGCGGCGACGAACACCAGCTCGGCGCGGTGGGTCAGCAGCACCGGGATGGTCAGCAACAGCGATGCGGCCATCCCGATATCGCCGATGATCGCCGAGTACTTGGCGGGCAGCCGGGTGGCGGCCAGCTGGGCGAGGGCGGCGGCGAAAGCCGTGGCGCCGACGACGGCACCGCCGAACACCAGGTTGTCGATATGGGTCTGGCGCGCCGCGAGCGACGGGTACAGCGACAACAGCACCCCGAGCACCGACCAGGACGCCATGGCGCCCAGCGCCGAGAACCAGAAGTCGCCACGGATCTGCTGGGGCACCGCCGGTTTGGCGATCCGGATCGGACCGCGGGTACGGCTGGTGTGCGGTTCGCGCAGGGCCAGCACGCCGACACCGACGATCAGGCAGATCACCGCGACCACGGCATAGGGGGTGCGCAGCGGGTGCGGCGCGTACTGGGCCAACAGGGCCGACCCGAGGATCGCGATGGTCATCCCGATGTTGAAGCTGACACCGCTGAGTTGCCCGGTGCGCACACCGCGATCGGGCCGCAGGTCCAGCAGGGCGGCCGCGCCGGCCACCACGATGGACCCCACCGCGGCACCGTGGATGGTGCGGGCGAGCAACAGCATGGCCATGCTGTCGGCGATCAGGAACACCCCGAGTCCGATCAGCAGGGCGATCAGTGCCCCGATGAGCACCGGTTTGCGCCCGACGACGTCGGAGATCTTGCCCGATACCAGTACGGCGGCCAGTGCGGCGATGGCGTACACCGCGAAGACGATGGTCGTCGCGAGCGGTGACAGGTGCCAGTTGGCCTCGTAGATGCCGTACAGCGGAGCGGGCAGGCCCGAGACTCCCAGTGCGACACCGCTGAGGATCAGCAGCAGGGGATAGGCCCACCGCTGGGTGTCGCCGGCCCGATCGATCGCGACCATCTGCGGGCACCTCCAACTGTGGGGTTTGATGGATATCGAACCCAGTCGAGAGTACGCTCGGTTCGACAAATACCAAACCCGGATCAGGACGGCTTTATGCCCGAGCAGGTGGCAGCACTACCGCGAGTGGGAACTGTGCAGCAGGTTCTCGGCGCCATCCACGACCCCATCCGCCTCGAAGTGGTGCGGCGGCTCTTCAACGCCGGGACGCCGATACAGTGCGGCGCGCTGTATGACGGCATCAACAAGTCCACAGCCACCCACCACTTCAAGATCCTGCGTGAGGCCGGTGTCACCGAACGCCTGATCATCGACGGACTGACCTACCAGCGGTTGCGTTTCGACGATGTCGAGGCCGTCCTGCCGGGGCTGCTGGGCAGCGTGGTCACCGGCGCCAACCGGGATGCCGATCAAAAGCTGTAGGTGTTCTCCGGTTCGGGAATCCGGGCCACCTCCTCGATGCTGAAGTCGGGCACCGCGGTGCGTTGCGTCAACTGCTCGGCGGGTACCTGACCGCGCACCCGCACCCAGCTGCCGTCCGGTAGCGCCGTCGCGGCGGCGGCCGCCGGGCCGACGAGCTCGGCGCTGGCGAGTTGGGCATCCGCGGCACAACACAGGATCACGATCCGGCCCAGCAGGGTGCGCTCACCATCACGAATCGTGAACCCGGTGACCGTGACCGGCCGGTCGAGCAAGGTGGCGGCCGAGTCCTGTGCGACGCGGGTCAGCAGTTCGGGCAGCGATATCTCGGGTGCCGTTCCGGCGGGCAGCGCCGGGAACGGTCGACGCGGCGCATCCACGGCGGCAGCGGGGCGAACCGACTGCGGGTCCAGCGCGGGCGGGACGACGAAGGCCAACAGGGCGACGGGGATCACCAGCAGCCAGACGACACCCGAGCGGTGCTGGTGCCCATCATGAACATGGTCCGCGGAGCGGCCGCGCCGGATATCGCCGATGATGGCGATCAGCGCCAACGCGATGAGCACCGCAGCCGACGCCCACAACCACGGCAGCAGAGACGGTTTCACGTACCGGGTGAAGGCGCCGGTCGCGGCAATGATGGCGGTGGACAACCCCACCAGCAGCAGTAGCGCGTTCTCGGTCTCGCGGCTCATCGGTTCCCCAACACCACCAGGCCGACACCGGTGGCGCTCAGCACGGCCACCACAAACGTGACGGGTGCAAAGCGAACGGCGAAGGCGCGCCCGAACATTCCGGCTTGCATGGCCAACAGTTTGATGTCGACGGCCGGACCGACGACCAGGAAAACCAGGCGAGGCAGCAGGGGCAGCATGGACAGACTGGCGGCGACGAAGGCGTCGGCTTCCGAGCACAGTGCCAGCAGCACCGCGAGCACGGCCATCACCAGGATGCCCAGAACAAGCTGCCCGGCCAGATGTTCGAACATCCAATCCGGCACCAGCACGTGTAGGGCGGCCGCCGCTGCGGCCCCGAGCACCAAAAACGATGCGGCCTGCAGGAAATCGTGGCGGGCGGCCTCGGTGAACACCGTGAACCGCGAGGCGTCGGCATGGTGAGTCGTCGGCAACTGCCGGGTGATCCACCGCGGCTGCCCGAACCGGGCCCACAACCCACCCATGATCATCGCCGTCAACAGTGATGCCACGCAGCGCGCCAGCACCATCAGTGGCTCCCCGGGAAAGGCGACAGCGGTGGCGATCAGCACCACCGGGTTGATGGCCGGCGCGGCGAGCATGAACGTCAACGCCGCCGCGCCGACGGCACCGTCGCCGAACAGGCGGCGCGCGATCGGCACCGAACCGCACTCGCATCCGGGCAGTGCGGCCCCGCCGATACCGGCGGCCGCAATGGCTGCAACGGGGCGCTTGGGCAGCCAGCGTGCCAGCCGGTTCGGTGTGGCAAATGCGGCGACCGCGCCGCTGATCAGGACTCCCAACGCGAGAAAGGGCAGTGCCTGTACGAAGATCCCGCAGAAAACAGTTGCAAAGGTAGCGATATCACTATGTGTGGCAACAAAATCGCGTGCGGTGGTGCCGATCAGGGCAAGCCCGATGATGATGATCACCAATACCGGCATGGAGCCGATGCGGCGCGTCGATCCCGTTCCGGCCGTCACCGCAGCAATTGTGCCAGTCGCCCGACATCGGGTGAATTGCACGGCCGACAGGTCTAGGGTGGGGAGATGGTCCTGCATGCGTTTCTAGCCAAGGCAGCCGCTACCGTGATCACCGGCATGGCCGGTGCGGTGGCTTATGACGGAGTCAAGCGGGCAGCCGCCAAAGCCCCGATCCGGGAAGCCTCCGTCACGGCGACGGCCTGGGCGCTGCGCGGCGTGCGCAAGGCGGAGGAGGGTGCCGAGTCCGCGCGCCTGACCGTCGCCGATGTCGTCGCGGAGGCCCGGGAGCGCATCGGCGAAGAAGTGCCGCCACCGGCCGTCGCCGACAGCGCCCACGACCACGACCACTGATCCGGTGGTGGCGCTGACCGTCAGATCTGATGCCGCGGGCCGAATGCGGCTGGAGGCGCCGTGGTTTCGCGCGGACGCGACCCGTGCCGTCGCCATCGAGGATGCGGTGGAACAAGTTCCGGGGGTGCGCGCGGTGCACGCCTACCCGCGGACCGCGTCGGTGGTCGTGTGGTACTCGCCGAAGCGGTGCGACACGGCCGCGGTGCTCGCCGCCGTCGAGGCCGCGGCGGCGGTGGCTCGCGAGCTGGTGCCGGTGCGCGCGCCACACTCGGCGGATATCGCCAATGCCGACGTGCTGCGGATGGCGGTCGGCGGTGCGGCATTGGTTCTGCTCGGGGTGCGGCGCTATGTGTTCGCGCGTCCACTGCTCGGGCCGACCAGCCGGGTCGCGGCCACCGGCGTCACGATCTTCACCGGGTATCCGTTCCTGCGTGGTGCGCTGCGCACCCTGCGTGGCGGCCGCTCGGCGGGCACCGACGTCTTGGTCAGCGCCGCGACCATCGCCAGCCTGGTACTCCGCGAGAACGTGGTGGCCCTGACGGTGTTGTGGTTGCTCAACATCGGGGAGTACCTGCAGGACCTGACGCTGCGCCGCACCCGGCGTGCGATCGCCAAACTGTTGCAGGGCAATCAGGACACCGCATGGGTACGGCTGTCCGACGGTACCGAGGTGGAGATCGCCACCGCCGAACTGCGGTCCGGTGACGAGGTCGTGGTGCACGATCAGGTGGCACTGCCGGTGGACGGCGTGGTGGTCGACGGTGAGGCCATCATCGACCAGTCGGCGATCACCGGTGAGAACCTTCCCGTCGCGGTGGCCACCGAAACCCGGGTCTTCGCAGGTTCGGTGGTGGTGCGCGGCCGTCTGGTGGTGCGCGCCGAAGCGGTCGGCAACGACACCACCATCGGCCGGATAATCACCCGGGTCGAGGAGGCGCAGCAGCACCGCGCACCGATCCAGACGGTGGGGGAAAGTTTCTCCCGCCGTTTCGTGCCCGCCTCGTTCCTGCTGTCGGCGGCCACGCTGATCGTCACCCGCGACGTGCGCCGGGCCATGACGATGCTGTTGGTCGCCTGTCCCTGCGCGGTCGGCCTGTCCACCCCGACGGCGATCAGCGCGGCGATCGGCAACGGTGCCCGGCGCGGCATCCTGATCAAGGGCGGATCGCATCTGGAGGAGGCCGGTCGCGTCGACGCGGTCATCTTCGACAAGACCGGCACCCTGACCCTCGGACGTCCGGTGGTGACCAATCTGGTTGCTTTTCACAAGGATTGGGAACCCGAGCAGGTGCTGGCCTATGCCGCGAGCTCGGAGATCCACTCCCGCCACCCGCTGGCGGAGGCGGTCATCCGCTCGACCCAGGAACGCCATATCGCGATCCCTCCGCACGAGGAGTGTGAGGTGCTGGTGGGCCTGGGTATGCGGACCCGGGCCGACGGTCGCACCCTGTTGCTGGGCAGCCCGTCGCTGCTGCGGCAGGAGAAGGTGCGGGTCACCAAGAAGGCAGGCGAATGGGTGGACAAGCTGCGCAAGCAGTCCGAGACACCGTTGCTGCTGGCGGTGGACGGCACACTGGTCGGGTTGATCAGCCTGCGCGACGAAGTCCGGCCTGAATCCGCGGAGGTACTACAACGGTTGCGGGCCAACGGTGTCCGCCGGATCGTGATGCTGACCGGCGATCACCCCGACACCGCCGCGGTGGTGGCCGAACAGCTCGGCATCACCGAATGGCAGGCCGAGGTGTTGCCGGAGGACAAACTCGCCGTGGTCCGGAGATTGCGCGACGAGGGGCACACGGTGGCCATGGTCGGCGACGGGGTGAACGACGCACCCGCGTTGGCCGAGGCCGATATCGGTATCGCCATGGGCCTCGGCGGCACCGATGTCGCGGTGGAGACCGCCGATGTCGCGCTCGCCAGTGACGACCTCACCCGGCTGCTCGATGTCCGCGATCTCGGTGGCCGTGCGGTCGAAGTGATCCAGCAGAACTACGCGATGTCGATCGCGGTCAATGCCCTGGGTCTGCTGATCGGTGCCGGCGGCGCGTTGTCACCGGTGCTCGCCGCGGTCCTGCACAATGCGTCCTCGGTTGCGGTGGTTGCCAACAGCTCGCGGTTGATACGTTATGAGTTGGAGCCCACCGGTCAACGTTTCGGCTGACCCGCCGATTCCCACAATCCGTTGGGGCGGTAGCCTTGCTACCTTAATGGCAATGATTGTCAATAAGGTGGTGGCGATGCGGGCGGCCGATCTGCAGAATGCGGCATGGCGGATGCGGGCGCGGTGTCGAGGGATGCCGCCCGATGATTTCTATCCGGGCGATAAGGAGAGCCGGGAACGGCGGATCGCGCGTGAGGATCGCGCGAAAGCCGTGTGCCGACGTTGTCCGGTGATCCTGGCCTGCCGCGAGTATGCACTGAAAAGCGGTGAAGCACACGGTATCTGGGGTGCCACAACCCCGGCGGAACGTCGAACTCATCCAAGCGACCCCGGGATCCGACGCCCCCCTCGCTGAACGACCAGTCGGAGGTGGCGTAGACAGAATCCGGATCCGCATCGAGCAGGCGCTCCAGTGACACGGTCTTCTGCCCGATGGCCGGCACCTGCTCGTTGGCGGCGGCCGAGGCTCAGCATGATCTCCGTCGCCGACCGGTCGATGGTCACCGCCCGACTCGGTGCGTCCACAATTCTCGATCTACACCGGATAGCCTGCCCTGGAGGTCGGGGCCTCGGTGGCTTCGGGTGTCTGGGTCGACGAAGCGCAACCGGCCGGCAGGGTGACGATCAAGGCGGGCGACAGCAGGCGAAGCCGGATCGATGATTCCATGAAAATGCCGCTCTCCTAACGGACTCCGTACACGACGTAATCGTCGAAGTACTGCCACGCCGTACCGGTCTCGGCGAACCCGGCCACCCGCAGCGCCTCGGTGTGCAAGGTGGCGGTGGTGTCCAGGTTCTCCGGCGCGTCATCGGTGAACCGACGGTCGCGTTCGGCGACCAGATCCGCAAAGCCCTCGGTCCCGCGCAGCCGGGACCACCAGTCGTTCCAGTCCGGCACCCCGGCCGAGAACGCCTCGCGCTGGCTGTGCTCGTCGTCGAGCGTGCCGACCTGATGGAAGAACGTGCCGATGGGGTGGGACAGGTGATCGGCGTTGAAGAACAAGGCACCGCGCTCGAGCAGATCGGCGAGGGCTTGATAGAGCGCGACGAGTTTGCCGGTGGGTAGCCAGTGCAGAGCCGTGCTGGACACGACGACATCGGGTTTGATGCCGATCTCGGCCGCCCAGTCTGGGTTGCGCAGGTCGGCCTCCACGAGAGTGACCCGATCGGCGTGTCCGGCCAGATTGTGTCGTGCGAGCGCCAGCAGTGCGGGGTCGTAATCCAGGGCGTGGACGGTGGATTCGGGGAAGCGTTCCAAAATGCGCTTGGAGAACGAACCCGGTCCGGCGCCGATGTCGAGCAGGGTCCGCACGTCGGTCCGGGCGTAGGAGACGGCATCCAGGATCACCTCAAACCGTTGCGCCCGGTGCCTGATGTAGGCGGTCTGCTGATGCTCCCAGGACTCGATCAGATCATCGAGAACGGAGGAGGGGATGACGGCGCTCACCGGCAGGGCCTTTCGATCGGGGTCCGAGGGCACGGGAAGCCTCGTTGTCGGTTACGATCCCATGCCGTGGTCATGATAATGAAAACCATTGCCGTTAGTGTGGCCGCCGTGTTGGCCACCGCGTGCGCGGGCGGCGAGCAGTCTGCAGGCGGGGAGACGGGTGTCGCGGCAGAGGGGTCCACGGGCTATCCGTTGACCATGGACAACTGTGGGCAGTCGGTGTCCTACCCGGCTGCGCCCCAGCGCGTGGTGACGCTCAACCAGACCGCCGCCGAAATCCTGATCCGGCTCGGTGTCGGTGACCGCGTGATCGGCACCGGGTACGAGATCGAGGACATCGCCGACGATGTCGCCGAGCAGTACAACCGGATTCCGCAGCTGTCGGCGCACGGGCAGGAGGTCAAGCACGAGGCCCTGCTCGGGGCCCAACCCGACTTCGTCTACTCCTCGTTCGCAAGCTTCTTCACCCCCGAGCAGTCCGGGTCGCGGGACGAGCTGCACCAGCTGGGCGTCGACACCTACCTGACCGAGTTCGACTGTACTTACCACGAGGCCGTCTCCGGAGCCGGGTTCGACCTGCTGTTCGACGAATATCGGGACCTGGCAGCTATTTTCGACGTGCCTGAGCGCGGTGAACAGATGGCTGCCGACCAGGGTGCGGTTGTCGACGGCGGCATTGCCACCGCCGAACAGATCGAGGGCACTCCGTCGGTCATGTGGTTCTATTCGACGTTCGGCGGGACACCGTACGCGGCGGGGCCGGGCGGCATGCCGCAGCACGTATCGGATCTGGTCGGGGTGCGCAACATCTTCGACGACGCGTCGACGAAGTGGCCGGAGGTCAGCTGGGACGAGGTGGCTGCACGCAACCCCGACATCATCATTGTGGGCGACCTGACCCGCGGTGAGCCCGGGGACACCGCGCAGGAAAAGATCGAGATGCTCAAGTCCGATCCGCTGACCAGCAAGCTGCCCGCCGTGACCAACGATCGCTTCGTCGTCATCCCGGGCATCCAGATGGACCCCGGCTACAACAGCGCGTTCGCGGTGCCGGCGCTGGCCGAGGGCATCATCGGACTGCAATGACCGGTGTTGCGCTGCGTCCCGCCGCCACCGGTGATCTGCGGCGGTCGCTGGGGCTCGCGGCCGGCTTCGGCTGCGCCGCCGTGATTCTGCTGTTCTCCGTCGTCGCGGCCTCGATGGTCGGCACTGCCGACATCACGCCGTTGCAGGTCGCCTCGACCATCCTGCGCCATCTCGGATTGGGTGCCATCGCGCCTACCGAACCCCTGCCCCCGCTGCTGGACGCACTGATCTGGCAGTCCCGGGTTCCGCGAGTGCTGCTGGCCGCCGCCGTCGGGATCGGGCTGACCGTATCCGGAGCCGTGCTGCAATCGGTGACCCGCAACCCGCTGGCCGATCCGTATCTGCTCGGTGTCTCCAGCGGTGCGTCGACCGGTGCAGTGGCGGTGTTGCTGCTCGGTGTCGGCGGCGGGTTGTCGCTGTCGGCTGGGGCTTTCGCCGGGGCGCTGCTGTCATTCGGGCTGCTGTTGCTGCTGATCGGGGGTGGCCGGGTCGCCAACCCGGCGCGGGTGGTGCTCACCGGCGTCCTGGTTTCACAGTTCTTCGCCGCGCTGACTTCGGTGATCCTGATGGTCAGCGGCGATGCCAACTCCACCCGTGGATTCACCTACTGGTTGCTCGGGTCGCTGGCTGGGGCCAGGTGGGAGCCCGTTGTCCTGGCAGGCGCCGTCATCCTGGTCGGGGTGCTGGCGATCTATTTCTTCAGCCCGGCGCTGGACGCCTTCAACTTCGGTTGGGATGCCGCCGCCGCGCTCGGGATCAACGTGGTCGCCACCCGCGCGTGGCTGATGATCCTCAGCGCGGTGGTGACCGCCGCGGCGGTGGCGGCCTCCGGCGCGATCGGGTTCATCGGGCTGCTGATTCCGCATATCGTCCGAATCCTGTTCGGGCCCATGCACCGTACGCTGCTGCCGATGGCGGCGCTGATCGGCGGCATCTTCCTTATCTGGGTCGACGCCTTCGCGCGGACGGCGTTCAGTCCCAACGAGCTTCCGGTGGGGGTCATCACCGCGCTGCTGGGCGCGCCGGCGTTCGCGATCGTGCTGCGGCGGGTGACCTCGTGACCGGTGACCTCGCAGCGACCGGTGTCACCTGGTCGGTCAAGGAGCGCCGGCTGCTGGACGCTGCCGATCTGCATGCCGCGTCCGGGCAGCTGGTAGGCCTGTTGGGTCCCAACGGTTCTGGCAAGACCACCTTCCTGAGAGTGCTCGCCGGTCTGCGCGCACCGCACGCGGGCGGCGTCACTCTTGACGGTACCGACCTGTTCGGAATGGGCCGCCGCGCCGTTTCGCGCCGGATGGCCGTTGTCGAGCAGGACACCTTCGCCCACACCGATCTGTCTGTCCGTCAGGTCGTCGAGATCGGCCGGACACCGTTCCGCGGACGGTTCGACGCACTCTCAGCAGTCGATCTCGCGGCCATCGACGATGCCCTGCAACAGGTGGATCTGGTGACGCTGCAGCACCGCAGCTGGCAGAGCCTGTCCGGCGGTGAGCGCCAACGTGCCCAACTTGCGCGCGCGCTCGCCCAGCACCCCACCGAAATCCTGCTCGACGAACCCACCAATCACCTCGACATCCGCCATCAGATCGAGTTGCTCGAGTTACTGCGGTCCTTGGATGCCACCTGCGTCATCGCGCTGCACGACCTCAATCTCGCGGCACGCTACTGCGATCGTCTTGTTGTCCTCGACGGCGGGGTCGTGGCGGCCGCGGGTCCATCTCAGGAGGTTCTCACCGTCGACCTGCTGGCGCGCGTGTACGGGGTGGACGCCATTGTCGAGCGGGACGAGCAGTCCGGATCCGTGCGGGTCGTTTTCAGAGGTACGCGCAGGTAGAGTCCGTTTGCGGCGCTGCTGAGGGGTATTCGCGTCGACACCGTTCCAATGTCGTTCATGTTGACAATGAGTTTCAATAGTTCGAGGCGCCGCCGCGAGTGGTCCGGGGATGCGCCGCAAAGGCGGGGGAAATGAAAAGGATCAAGCCGGAATCGGGATCCGTCCAGGAGGCGTTACTCATTCAGCTGTACGGCTTCCGGAGGTCGGGGGGATCTCCATGACCGGTTCTGGCCATGAGTATCACTTCCGGCGGGTCACCGAGATCGACTGTGCCATCGACACCGTGTGGGCGATGGTCACCGACCAGCAGGGCATCAATCGGGAGTTGGCGCCCTACCTGAGGATGACGATGCCGCGTGCGTTCCGCGGTAGGTCGATCGCCGATGTCGAACCCGGTACTCGGATCGGGAGGAGTTGGCTGTTGCTGTTCGGGGTCGTCCCATTCGGTGTCGATGACATCACCATCGCCGAGGTCACCCCGGGCCGGATGTTCCGAGAGGTGTCCCGGATGACCGGGATGCGGACCTGGGTCCACCACCGCACGCTGGAACCGTCGGGGAGCCAGACGATTCTGGCCGACGAGATCACGCTCTGCCCGCGACTGGCCGTTCCGGGTCTCGGCACGTTGATGGCGGCAATCCTGTCGGGATTCTTCGCGCACCGCCATCGCCGGTTGCGCCGGATGATTGCTAGGTGAAGGGCATCGGCGTCACCGCCGCTGCTTCCAGTTGTCGACGGACGGCCGCGGCGATCTGAACCGCGCCGGGCGAATCACCGTGCACACAGATGGATTCCGCGCTGATGTCGATCTCCGAGCCGTCCGTGGCGTTCACCCGACCCTCGGTCACCATGGTAAGCACCCGTTGAGCGATCGCTTCGGCGTCGTGCAGCACCGCGCCCGGTTCGCGTCGCGACACCAACTGGCCGTCGCGGCGGTATGCCCGGTCGGCGAAGGCCTCGGCGACAGTGCGTAGTCCCAGGTCCGTGGCGGCCCCGAAGAAAGCCGAACCGGCCAGGCCCAGCACCGGAAGCCCCGGGTCCACCCGGTGCACGGCCTCGGTCACGGCGCGGGCCTGTACCTCGTTCTCGACGATCGAGTTGTACAGCGCTCCATGCGGTTTGACATAGGACACCGAGGTGCCTGCCGCAGTGGCCAGCGCTGAGAGCGCTCCGATCTGGTAGATCACCTCGGCGGTGAGATCGGTCGGATCCACATCGATGAAACGACGCCCGAATCCAGCCAGGTCCCGGTAACTCACCTGGGCGCCGATCCGGACGCCACGGGCCGCAGCGGACCGGCACACCCTCAGCAACCCCGCCGGGTCGCCGGCATGAAACCCGCAGGCGACATTGGCGGAGGTGACGATGTCGAGCATGGCGTCGTCGTCGCCGAGGGTCCACACCCCGAATCCCTCACCGAGATCGGCGTTCAGGTCGACGGTGGCAGGCACCGCCTCAGCCTAGTGCGACCCGGTGCGCATCGAGGTCGATGCGGTGGTCGGCGGCCGCGATGAGGGTGTCGTCGTGGGTGGCCGCGATGACGGTCGTGCCGGTGTCGGCCAGGTTGCGCAGCCGCTCGATCACCAGCGTGGAGGAGGCGCTGTCCAGACCGGTGGTCGGTTCGTCGAGCAGCAGCACCGGCGCTTCCTGGGCGAAAGCCTGGGCCAGCAGCACCCGCTGTCGTTGACCGCCGGAGAGTTCACCGAGGGTCCGGTTGCGCAGATCGGCCAGTCCGAGTTCGTCTAGCCAGCGTGCCACGACGGCACGATCATGGGCGCGTGGGCGGCGCAGCAGGCCCAGGGCGCGCCAGCGGCCCATCATCACCGCCTCGGCCGCGGTGACGGGGAAGCTGTCGGTGACCTCGCTGCGTTGCACGGCGAACGCGATGTCGCGGCGATCGATCTCGACGGCGCCGGTATCGGGGCTCCGCACCCCGGCCAACAGGCCGAGCAGGGTCGACTTCCCGCAGCCGTTGGATCCGACGATGGCGGTGACCGCGCCGGCGGCGATGCTCAACGTCAGATCGCGGAAAACCGTTGTGCCCGAATAGCTGAAGCCCACGCCGGTGACCCCGACCGCCGGCGCGGACGAGGGAGTGAGGGGGGACACCTTATTGATAATGGGTTTCATTACTGATAGAAGTGTACGCCATGACGTCCTGGCTCACCGATCCTTTCCAGGCGGACATGGTCCTGCGCGCTCTGCTGGCCGGGCTGATCGCCGCCTGCCTGTGCTCGCTCGTCGGATGCTGGGTGCTGCTGCGGCGCAACGTATTTCTGGGCGAAGCCATGACCCACGGCATGCTTCCCGGGGTCGCCATCGCTGCGCTGCTCGGGGTGTCGCTGATGCTTGGCGGGCTGGTGGCGGCGCTGGTGATGGCCTTCGGCGTCGCGGCGATCGGCCGGTCCTCCAAGCTGTCCTCGGACACCAGTATCGGCCTGCTGCTCGTGGGCATGCTGGCCCTCGGCGTCATCGTGGTGTCGCGCTCGCAGAGCTTCGCCGTGGACCTCACCGGGTTTCTGTTCGGCGACGTGTTCGCGGTTCGCACAACCGATCTCTTCGTGCTGGCCGGTGCGCTGTTGCTCACCCTCGGTGCGATCGTGCTGGGTCACCGCGCGTTCGTCGCGGTCACCTTCGATCCCCGTAAGGCCGCCACGCTGGGTCTGCGTCCGCAGTGGGTCATCCCGGCTCTGACCGTGCTGATGGCCGTCGCGATGGTCGCCTCCTTCCACGTCGTGGGCACCCTGCTGGTGCTCGGGCTGCTGGTCGCACCGCCGGCCGCCGCCCTGGCCTGGGCGAAGTCGATCCCCAAGGTGATGGCACTGTCGGCGATCTTCGGGTGCGTCTCGGTGTACGTCGGCCTGCTCATCTCCTGGTACGCCGGCACCGCCGGCGGCGCCACCATCGCCGGTGTCACGGTGCTGTTGTTCTTCGCCTCGACGCTGCTGGCGGCGTTGCGCACGAATCGCCGCCGGGTCGCGGTGCTGGCTGCCTCGGCCGCAGTGCTCGCCGGTTGCTCGTCGGGTGATCTGGCGCCGGAGCCGACGGAGACGTCGCAGGCCACCACCGGTGACGGCGTGGCCGTGCAGGACGGCGCCCGCGAGACGGATGGACCGCTGACCAAGCTGGTACTCGTGGACCCTGCCTCGGGTGACACCTCGGTGTACGACGCGGTCGACGAGGTGGAGGCGGCCATCGGTTCCTATGGCCCGGTCACCGGACTGGACGGTGACGGACGCTTCGTCTATCTGCGGACGGGGGAGCGCACCACCGTCGTGGACGCCGGGGCGTGGACCTTCGACCACGGCGACCACTACCACTATTTCGTCAGCACACCCGCCGAGGTCGCGACACTCGATCTGCCCGCGGCATCGGTCGCTTCCAGCAACTCCGTGGTCGCGGTGACATCGCCCACCGGCACGGTCGAGGTGTTCGACCGGGAGAAGCTCGGTTCCCAGACGGTTGAGGCGCCGGCCGGACTGACCGTCCCGTCCGACACGGCCGCCGCGGTGCCCTACGGCAGCCGGCTGGTCACCGTGACCGCCGACGGTCGCATGCAGGTCACCGGTGAAGCGGGCACGACCGATCTGGCCGGCGAATGCCGAGACGTCTCCTGGACAATGCCGACCCGGCGTGCCGTGGTGTTCGGCTGCGCGACCGGGGCCGTGCGGGTCACCGGCGGCGAGAACGAACTCGCGGTGACCCCGGCACCCTATCCCGCGGACGCGCCCGCGCAGCGCCCGACCGCCATGGAACACCGGGACCGCGCCGACGTTTTCGCCGGCATCGGTGGTGGCCATGTCTGGGTGCTCGACAGCCGCCAGCGGTCGTGGACCCTGCTGCCCGCCGCGGATGCGGTCGCCACCAATTCCAAGGGTGACGGGACCGTGCTGATCCTGCATCGTGACGGCACCCTGTCCGCCGTCGACACCAACACCCGCGCCGAGACGGCCCGTATCCCATTGTTCGACGGGCCGATTCCGGCCGACGGCCCGCAACCGGTCGTCGACCTCGACTCCGATCGCGCCTACGTCAACAATGCCGACGCCAAGGAGATCTACGAGATCGACTATGCCGACGGGTTGCGCATTGCGCGCACCCTGACCACCGAGGTGTCTCCCGCTCTGATGGTCGAGGCCGGCCGGTGACGCGCCGGGTCTGGTTGAGTCTGCTGGCGGTGCTCGGTGCCCTGCTCACCGCGTGCGGCCCGAGCGCCGGTTCCGGCGGCGGTGAGATCGTGGTGACCACCAACATCCTCGGCGATGTGGTGCGCAACGTCGTCGGTGACGCAGCCCCGGTGCGCGTCCTGATGCAACCCAATGCCGACCCGCACTCGTTCGGGGTGTCCGCGCAGGATGCCGCGGCCATGAACGACGCCGCCCTCATCGTCTACAACGGTCTCGGGCTTGAAGAGAACGTCACCCGCAACATCGAAACCGCAGGGGCGCAGGGTGTTCCGGTGCTGGCGGTCGGCGATCACATCGATCCGATCGAATACAGCGCCGGGAACAGTGCAGGCACCCCCGACCCGCACTTCTGGACCGACCCGCAGCGCATGATCACCGCCGTCGACGTCATCGAGGAGACCGTCCGCAACGAGGTCGACGGTATCGACAGCGAAGCCCTCACGCGCAATGCCGATAGCTACCGGTCCCAACTCCGCGAACTCGATGCCGCGATGGTCTCCGACCTCGGCACCATTCCCGCCGATCGCCGCAAGTTGGTGACCAACCACCACGTCCTCGGTTATTTCGCGCCACGGTTCGGCTTCGAGGTCATCGGTGCCGTGGTACCTAGTGGCACCACACTGGCCGCCCCGAGTCCCTCGGATCTGCAGTCGCTGGTCGGCGCGATCGAATCAGCCGGTGTGCCTGCCATCTTCGTCGACTCCTCGCAGCCGGAGAAACTGGCCAGAGTGCTCGCGGAGGATGCCGGGGTGGCGGTGCAGATCGTCTCGCTCTACAGCGAATCACTCAGTCCGCCCGGCACTCCGGGCGCGACCTATCTCGACATGATGCGCGCCAACACCGACGCCATCGTCACCGGTCTGCGATAGCCGCAGACCAGAAAGGGAAGAACCATGTCCAATCCGCGGTGGTTGTACCGCGTCGGCGCCCTGTCGTTCGCCGCGGCCGCGCTCGCGGCCTGTTCGTCGGGCACCGAGGGCGCCGACAGCACAACGAGCTCGGAAACCTCGGGGAGCCCGGCGACCTCCGCGGCACCCAGCGCACCGATCCCCGAGCCGCTGGCCGTGACCTACGACGGCGGCCTGCTGGTCCTCAACGGCGAGACTCTCGAAGTCGCACAGGACATTCCGCTGAACGGCTTCCTGCGGGTCAACCCGGCCGGCGACGAGGGGCACGTGCTCGTCACCACCACCGACGGCTGGCGCATCCTGGATGCCGCCGGTGGCCGCCTCACCGATGACACGTTCGCGGGCGTCGAGGCCGGCCACGTCACCCCACACGGAGAGAACACCGTGCTGTTCGCCGACGGCACCGGCGAGATCACCGCGTTCGATCCGCACGCGCTGGAAGCCGGCGGCATGCCCGAGACCCGTACCTGGAAGACCCCGGAACCGCACCACGGCGTGGCGGTCATCTTGGCCGACGGCACCAGGGTGCAGACCCTCGGCAACCCGGACACCCGGGTGGGCGCCGCCGCGTTTGATGGTGACAACGAGATCGCGCGCAACGAGGAATGCCCCGGCGTGCACGGCGAGACGGTGGCCGCCGACGAGGTCGTCGTGCTGGGCTGTGAGAACGGCGTGCTGAAGTTCGCCGACGGCCAGTTCACCAAGATCTCCAGCCCTACCCCGTACGGCCGCACCGGAAACACCCGCGGCCACGAGGATTCCCCGGTCGTGCTCGGCGACATGAAGATCGACGCGGATGCCGAGCACGAACGGCCTGAGCAGTTCGCCCTGATCGACACCACCACCGACCAGATGCGGATCGTGCCGATGCCCGCCGGTGTCAGCTATTGGTTCCGCTCACTTGGCCGCGGCCCGCAGGCCGAGGCGCTGATGCTCGGGACCGACGGTAATCTGCATGTCTTCGATCCGGTCACCGGCGACGCCCTGCGGTCGATCAAGGTGGCCGAACCGTGGAGCGAGCCCGACGACTGGCAGCAGCCAGGGCCGGCCGTCTTCACCCGCGAGGATGCCGTATACGTCAGCGATCCGGCCACCAAGCAGATCCACCTGGTGGATGTCGCGGCCGGCACCATCGAGAACTCGGTGACGCTGGAGCAGACCCCGAACGAGCTGAGTGGCGCAGTCGGCCACCACCACTGAGCGCAGCCGAGAACGGCCGGCGGGTTGATCGCGCCGGCCGTTCTTGTGCTTCTAGTGTGAATGTTGTTGTGCCACAGACCAGGCCGGCAGTGGATCCGGGTAGCGCAACCACGCCTGCTCACCGGCGGCGACCTCGTCATCGGTCAGCACCGCATCCTCGAGTAGGCGCTGTACCTTTGCGCGATCCAGTTTGATGCCGATGAACACGATCTCCTGGCCCGGCGCGATCTCGGTACCCGACCAGTACTGCGCCGGTTCGATCACCAGGTTCGGCCCGGCCTGCGACCAGATCGCGGCGATGTTCGGTCGGCTGGCGATCCAGCAGAATCCCTTGCTGCGCAACACCCTTGTCACCTGGGTGAGCGCATCGCCGAGGCGTTGTGGGTGAAACGGACGCTCGGAGCGGAACGTCATCGAACTGATCCCGTACTCCTCGGTCTCGGGGGTGTGCCCGTCGGCGATCTCCTCGTCCCAGCCGGGGGTCTGCGCGGCGGCCTCCGGATCGTAGAGTCCGGTGCCGAGTACCTCGTCGATACCGACGATGCCGTGGTCGGTGCGCAACATCCTGGCGGTCGGATTGAGCCTGCGCACCAGAGTTTCGACGGTGTCCAGGGTTGCCGGGCTGACCAGGTCGGTCTTGTTGAGCAGGATGACATCGGCGAACTCGACCTGATCGGTGAGTAGATCGGCGATGCTGCGCGCATCGCCCTCGCCGGCGGCGATCTCGCGTTCGGCCAGCCCCTCACCACGGACGATCTCGGTGAGGAAGGTGGAGGCATCGACCACCGTCACCAAGGTGTCCAGTTTGGCCAGGCTGGACAGGGAGAACCCGTCCTCGAACTCCCACTCGAAGGTGGCCGCCACCGGCATTGGTTCGGAGATCCCGGTCGACTCGATCACCAGGTGGTCGAACCGGTTCTGCCGGGCCAACGCGCCGACCGCGTCGACCAGGTCCTCCCGCAGTGTGCAGCAGATGCAGCCGTTGGTCAGCTCGACCAACTTCTCCTGGGTACGGTCCAGATGGCCCTGCCCGGCGATCAGCGCGGCGTCGATGTTCACCTCGCTCATATCGTTGACGATCACCGCGACCTTGCGGCCGTCCCGGTTGGCGAGGATGTGGTTGAGCAGGGTGGTCTTGCCGGCGCCGAGAAAGCCGGACAGGACGGTGACGGGTAGCGGGGCGGCCATGACACTCCTTATTGAAAACGATTATCAATAAAACATCCTGCGATTAGGCGGCAATTAATGCAAACGGTTATCGTTATCGTCGTGAAGCCTGCCCGCGTTCTCGCCGCCGCCGTCGCGGTGACCGTTCCGTTCGCCCTTGCCGGCTGCGGTTCCGCCGATGAGCCGGCTCAGACGGCCGGTTCCGCCGTCGTGGGCGACTGCCCGACAACACCGGTCAACGTCGTCGTCAGCGTCGACCAGTGGGGGCAGATCGTCTCGGCACTCGGCGGCGCCTGTGCCGAGGTGACCACCGTGCTGGCCGGATCTTCGGTCGACCCGCACGATTTCGAGCCGTCCCCGTCGGATGCGGCGTCGTTCACCGGCGCCCAGTTGGTGGTGATCAACGGCGGGCACTATGACGAATGGGCCGCCAAGCTGGCGCAGAGCACCGCGCCCGACGCCCCGGTCGTGGACGCCATGGAACTGCTCGGCGGCGACCACGCAGGCCACGATCACGAGGGCCATGATCACGAGGGCCATGATCACGAAGGCCATGATCACGATGAGCACGGGCACGAGCCCGGCGGCGCCAATCCGCACGCCTGGTACAGCCCGGTCGCGGTGACCGATGTCGCCGCCGCGGTGACCGCCAAGCTCACCGAACTCGCGCCGGCCGCCGGTGAGTACTTCACCACCCGCCAAGTCGAGTTCACCGAGTCCCTGCAGCCCTACCACGCGCTCATCGACACCATCAGGGCCGGCGCCACAGGCAAGAGTTACGCCGCCACCGAGAGTCTTTTCGACGACATGGCCGCCACCCTGGAGCTGACCAACCGCACCCCGCAGGGCTATCAGGTGGCGTCCTCGAACGAGACCGACCCGTCGCCTGCCGACCTCGATGCCTTCCTGCGTCTGCTCGGTGACCGCGGGGTCGACGTGCTGATCTACAACACCCAGACCGAGGGTTCGGTGCCGCAGCAGTTGCGTGCCGCCGCCGAGGCCACCGGGGTGCCGGTGGTGGATGTGACCGAAACGGTGGCGCCCGGCGCCGATTCGTTCGAGGCTTGGCAGGTGGACCAACTCACCGCCCTCGCCGAGGCTCTCGGCATTCCGACCTAGTGACAGCCGACAGCCCGGCACCGGCCCTGCAATTCGACGATGTCAGCGTCGTCCGCGGCGGGCGGCTGATCTGGTCGGAGGGCACGTTCGTCATCCCGGCCGGGGGCATCGTCGCGCTCATCGGATCGAACGGATCCGGCAAGTCGACGCTGCTGCAGGTGGTGCTGGGCCTGCTGCCGGTGGCCTCGGGCACCGTCCGGGTGCTCGGCGCCAGACCCGGAACCCACAACGAGCTGATCGGTTACGTGCCGCAGGATTACGTGGCCGGCGCCGGCGAGGCGATCCGCGCCCGCGATGCGGTGATGCTGGGCCGCACCGGCCGTCGCTGGGGACTGCGGCGCACGACCCGCGCCGACCGGATCAGCGTGGACGAGGCCCTTGCCGCAGTGGAGGCGACCGAATTCGCCGACCGGCGGGTGTCCCAGCTCTCCGGCGGGCAGCGGCAACGCATCGCGCTCGCCAACGCACTGGTGTCCCGGCCCAAGCTGCTGATCCTCGACGAACCGCTGGCCGCCCTCGATCTGCGCAACCAACACGAGATCGTCGCTCTGCTGGCCCGCCTCAACGCCGAATACGAGGTCACCATTCTTGTTGTGGCCCATGACCTCAACCCGCTGCTGTCGGTGCTCAGCAGCGCGATATACCTGCTCGACGGGCATGCCCATCACGCCGCCATCGACGAGGTGGTCGACGCCGACCTGCTCACCCACCTGTATGGCACCCAGGTCTCGGTGGTCAACACGCTGCAGGGCCAGATGTACATGAGGGCTCCCTAGATGCCGCAAGCTCAGCTGTATCTGGCACTCGGCTACCAGGAGAACTGGTGGCAGATCCTGTCCTCGGCGTTCATGCGCAACGCCGTCATCGGTGGCACGCTGGTCGCGTTGGCCGCCGGTCTGATCGGCTACTTCATCATCGTGCGCAATACGGCCTTCGCAGCCCACGCGCTCGCGCACATCGGTCTGCCCGGCGCCACCGGCGCGGCGCTGCTGGGACTCCCGGTCGGGTTGGGGCTCGGCGTGTTCTGTGTCGGCGGCGCGTTGGTCATCGGTTTCATGGGCAAGCGCGCCGACGACCGTGAGGTCAGTACCGGCACGGTGCTGGCGCTGGCCACCGGGTTCGGCCTGTTCTTCAACTCGCTGGCCACCAAGAACTCGTCCACCCTGACCAATGTGCTGTTCGGCAACCTGTTAGCCATCAGCCACCAGCAACTGCTCACCTTCGCCGCACTGCTGCTGGTCATCGCCGGGTGCATCGTAATCATCTACCGGCCCTTGTTGTTCGCCTCCGTCAACGCTCAGGTGGCCGAGGCCAAGGGCGTACCGGTGCGCACCCTGTCGGTGGTGTTCATGGTGCTGCTCGGGGTGGCGGTCACGATGGCGGTCCAGGCCGTCGGGACGCTGCTGCTGTTCGCGCTCATCGTGACCCCGGCGGCGACGGCCATCATGCTGACCGCGCAACCGTTGGTGGCCATGGCGATCTCGACGGCCATCAGCCTGGCCTCGGTGTGGGCGGGCCTGGTGATGTCGGCGGTGTTCAATCTGCCGCCCAGCTTCGTGATCGTCACCATCGCCTGTCTGACCTGGCTGGTGGTGTGGACCGGTAGCCGTATCGGTAGCCCGGGGCGATCGCACATCCGCTAGCCTCGTAAGGCATGTCCCGAAGTCCGGGTCCGCGTAGGCGGGCGACGCTGGCTTCGTTGGCGGCCGAACTGAACGTCTCGCGCACCACCATCTCCAACGCCTACAACCGCCCCGACCAGTTGTCGGCCGAATTGCGCGAACGTGTGCTGGCTGCGGCCAAGGATCTCGGCTACCCGGGCCCGGATCCGGTGGCCCGCTCGCTACGGACCCGCCGCGCCGGTGCCGTCGGCCTGATGATCACCGAACCGCTCAACTATTCGTTCAGCGATCCGGCCGCACTGGATTTTGTTGCCGGGCTTGCCGAGTCGTGTGAGGAGGCGGGACAGGGACTGCTGCTCGTGGCGGTCGGGCCCAACCGCAGCCTGGAGGACGGTACGGCCGCCGTGCTGTCCGCAGGTGTCGACGGATTCGTGGTGTACTCGGCCTCCGACGACGACCCCTATCTACCGGTTCTGCTGCAGCGGCAGTTGCCCATCGTCGTCGTCGACCAACCTATGGATGTGCCGGGCGCTTCCCGCGTGTGCATCGACGACCGGGCCGCCATGCGACAACTCGCCGACCATGTCATCGGCTTGGGGCACCGCGAGATCGGTTTGCTCACAATGCGACTGGGTCGGGAGTGGCCCGACGAGAGCACCAGGCCGATGGTCGCCGACCCGGAGCGGTTGGACTCACCGCATTTTCACGTACAGCGCGAGCGGGTGCACGGCGTGTACGACGCCATGGCCGCCGCCGGGTTGGACCCGGGCGCCGTCACGGTGGTGGAGAGCTATGAACATCTGCCGGCCTCCGGCGGGCAGGCCGCCGAGGTGGCGCTGGCGGCGAACCCGCGCATCACCGCACTGATGTGCACCGCCGATGTGCTGGCGCTCTCGGCGATGGACTACCTACGCGCCCACGGCATCTTCGTGCCGGGCCAGCTGACCGTGACCGGATTCGACGGGGTGCCCGAAGCGGTGGCGCGCGGTCTGACCACCGTGATCCAGCCCGGTATGGAGAAGGGCCGCCGCGCCGGGGACCTGCTGCACAACCCGCCACGCACCGGACTGCCCGTCGTCGAGTTGCTCGACACCGAGGTCATCCGGGGCCGCACCTCGGGGCCGCCGGCCTAGATCCGGCGCGCCACGATGATGTCGTCGTGGGTGTGCTGCCCGTGCACCCCGGCGGGCACCGGGCGCAAGCGGTGTCGGTGCACCTCGACCTCCCAGCCGTCGTCGAAAAGCGCCACCACATCGTCGTGCAGCAGGTAGATCGCCGGATCGAAACCGTGCGACTTGGCCAGCTCGACATCGATATCGGCGTGATGCACCACCAACAGCAGCCCGCCCGGCGCGACGGCCGCGAGCAGTGCCCGCTCGGCATCACGGTCGGGCGAATGCAGCAGCGCGGGATAGTGCGCGCTCACCAGATCGAAACCGCCGGGCGGTATTTCGAGATCCTCCAGCCGCCCCCGCACCCAGCCGACCTGCACACCGGCCTCGCGGCCGCGGGTCTGTGCCCGGTCCAATGCGACCCGGGAAACGTCCAGAGCGGTGACGGTCCAGCCGTTCTCGGCCAGCCAGACCGCGTCGGCGCCCAAGCCGCAGCCGATGTCCAGCGCCGAGCCAGGCCGCACGCCGGTGATCTGGTCGACGACGCCGGGATTCGGGTGTTGGACGGGTAGGAGGTCGATGAAAGTGTTGTAGCGCTCGTCCCAATCGGTCATGGCCCCATGGTGATTCGCCGTCGGCGATCGGCGCACGTAATGTTGCCGATCAGGCAAGCAGGCGGCCGCGGGCATCGGCCAGGTGGCGCAGCACCGCCGCGACATCCTCGGGGGCATCGACCCGGAACCCGGCCAGCGTCTCGCCGTCACCCACCTTGACCCCGATATCCCGGTCGCGCAGCCGGGCGAAGGCCTTCTCGTCGGTGACATCGTCGCCCAGGAACACCGCCGTGGTGGCATCGTGCAGGGCGCGCAGCTTGTCCACGGCCTCGCCCTTGTCGGTGACGATCACCGCGAACTCCAGTACCGCCTTACCCGCGGTCAGGTGCGCATCCCAGGACGCTGCCGCCGCCCGCGCCGCCGCCAGTGCGGTCTCGCCATCGGCGGTACTCGCGTTGCGCACGTGCAGTGCGACGCTGGCCGGTTTGGTCTCGACAGTGACCCCGGGGTGACCCTCGGCGATGACGCGCAGGGTGGCGATGATCTCCTCCAGCAGGGCGGTGTCGATCGGGCGGACGAAACCGGTGTCGAATTCGGCGCCGTGACTGCCGATCAGATGTACCGAATCCGGTAGCGCGGCAAGCTCGTCGAGCACGCTGCGGGCGCGACCGGAGATCAGTGCGGCGGTGGTGTCGGGTAGGCCGGCCAGCGCCAGCAGCGCCTCGCCGGCCGCGGGTAGTGGTCGGGCATCACCGGGATTGTTGACGATCGGCGCCAGGGTGCCGTCGAAGTCGGAGGTGACCAACAGCCGCGGGGTGGCCGCGGCCAGGGTGAGCGCGTCGCGCAGGGCGTCCGGAAGCACGCCTTCAGACTTTAGGCTGTTCGCCGTCGCCGATGAGCAGTCGCACCGCCAGATCGAGTCGCTTGGCCACATCGGTGGCCGAGGCGCGCCGGGTCAGCCAGGCCAACAGGTTGGACAGCCACACATCGGAGATGACGCGGGCGATGTGGTACTGATCCTCGGTTGGTTCGCCGTCGCTCATGGCACGCGCGAACATCGAGTCCATCAGCTTGCCGACATGGTCCACCTCGCCGGCCGCCGAGGCATCGGCGAAGACGAAGGCCCGGGTCATCGCCTCGGTGAGCAACGGGTTGCGCTGCATGGACCGGTTGAGCCGGCCGACCATCACGTTGAGCCGCTCATAGGGTGTGCCGCCGGTGAGTGAGGCGCGATCGGACTTGGCGTCGATGCGTTCGAACTCGCGGCCCAGCGCCGACACCAGCAGGTGCACCTTGGACGGGAAGTAGCGGTACAGCGTGCCGACGGCGACATCGGCCCGTTCGGCCACCGCACGCATCTGCACCGCCTCGTAACCGCCCTTGGAGGCGATGGCCAGGGTGGCGTCGAGGATGCGTTTGCGGCGTTCGCGTTGCGCTTCGGAACCCAGCTCGGATTCGGACAGAACGGCCACGGCCATCACCTGACGTGGTGAGTCAGAACCCGATCCGGGTTGGGCTGGCGACGACATCTGCCGGTCACTCCTTCGTGGTGCGCGCTAGAGGAGAAACGATACGCATGCCGACTGCTGATTGCTCCCCTCCTTGTCGCAGATCACAGGTGTGTCCTGCGCCGACGGTATCGACTTGACGATCGTGCGCTGGCACTATTAGAACACGTTCTAGTGGGAAGTGTGGCCTTCTCACCCGATGGCGAGGAGATGCCGTGTCCGTGTTGTCGTCGAGGCCCGAGACGTCCGACGGGTCCGAGGCCCGCGAGCTGGTCCGTAGCTGGGCCGCGAGCTCCGCGTCGATCACCGCGGTCCGCGATGTCGAGCTCGGCGACCCCCAGGCCTGGCGCGGCCCGTTTCGGGCGTTCGGTGAACTAGGGGCATTCGGTGTCGCGGTGCCCGAGGAGTTCGGCGGGGCCGGTAGCACCGTCGAGGATCTCGCCGCCATGGTCGACGAGGCCGCCGCCGCGCTGGTACCCGGCCCGCTGGCCACCACCGCGCTGGCCACCCTGGTCGTCGACGATCCGGCGGTGCTCGAGGCGCTGGCCGGCGGTGAGCTCAGCGCCGGCGTCGCCGTCACCGCCGACGTCACCGTCAGCGGGGACACCGCGACCGGCACCGCACCGTATGTGCTCGGCGCCGATGACTCCGGTGTGCTGATCCTGCCCGCCGGGGACCAGTGGATCGTGGTCGACGCGGGCGCCGACGGGGTGGACATCGAGACCCTGACCGCCACCGATTTCAGCAGGCCACTGGCCCGGGTGACACTGTCCGGCGCCCCGGCGCGGACGCTGGCCGCCTCCGGGCAGCGGGTCACCGATCTGATCGCCACCGTGCTGGCCGCCGAGGCCGCCGGGCTGGCGCGCCGGCTGCTGGAGACCGCCAACGACTACGCCAAGGTGCGTGAGCAGTTCGGCAAACCGATCGGCAGCTTCCAGGCCGTCAAGCACATGTGCGCCGAGATGTTGCTGCGCAGCCAGCAGGTCGCCGTCGCCGCCGCCGATGCCGTCGCCGCGGTCTCCGATGACGATCCCGACCAGCTGTCCATCGCCGCGGCGGTGGCAGCGGCCGTCGGTATCGAGGCCGCCAAGAAGAACGCCCGCGACTGCATCCAGGTGCTCGGTGGGATCGGTATCACCTGGGAGCACGATGCCCACCTCTACATGCGCCGGGCCTATGCCGTCGGCCAGTTCCTCGGCGGGCAGTCGGTCTGGCTGCGTCGCATCGTCGAACTGACCCGCGCCGGTGTGCGCCGCCAGTTGCACGTCGATACCGGCGAGGGGGACGCGATCCGTCCCGAGATCGCCGCCGCTGCAGCCCAGATCGCGGCGCTGCCCGTCGACGAGCGTCAGCGCGCCCTGGCCGAGTCCGGGCTGCTGGCCCCGCACTGGCCCAAGCCCTACGGCCGCAACGCCACCCCGGCCGAACAGTTGGTGATCGACGAGGAGCTCGGCGCCGCGCAGGTGTCGCGCCCCGATATCTCCATCGGCTGGTGGGCCGCGCCGACCATCCTGGCAGCCGGCACACCCGAACAGATCGACCGGTTCATCCCCGGCACCCTCACCGGTGACATCTACTGGTGCCAGCTGTTCTCCGAGCCCGGCGCGGGCTCGGACCTGGCTGCGTTGCGCACCAAGGCCGTCCGGGTCGAAAAGGACGGGGCGGCTGGCTGGGCCCTGACTGGGCAGAAGGTGTGGACCTCGAATGCACACCGCGCCAACTGGGGGATCTGCCTGGCCCGCACCAACCCGGACGCCCCGAAACATAAGGGCATCACCTATTTCCTGGTGGAGATGAGCTCACCGGGTATCGATATCCGGCCGCTGCGCGAGATCACCGGCGACGCCCTGTTCAACGAGGTGTTCTTCGACGATCTGTTCGTACCCGACGACTGTGTGGTCGGCGCGGTCGACGGCGGCTGGCCGCTGGCGCGCACCACGCTGGCCAACGAGCGGGTCGCGATTGCCACCGGTGGCGCCCTGGACAAGGGCATGGAGCACCTGCTCGACGTCATCGGTGACCGGGTGCTCGACGGCGCCCAGGAAGACCACGTCGGCCGTCTCATCGTGCTGGCCCAGGTCGGCTCGCTGCTCGATCAGCTTATCGCCCGGCTGGCGGTCGACGGACATGATCCGGGTGCCCCGTCGAGCGTGCGCAAGCTGATCGGGGTGCGCTACCGGCAGGGCCTGGCCGAAGCGGTGATGGACCTCCTCGACGGTGCGGGCATCGTCGACTCGCCCGATGTGAAGTACTTCCTGAACACCCGCTGCCTGAGCATTGCCGGTGGCACCGAACAGATCCTGCTCACCCTGGCCGGTGAGCGGCTGCTGGGGCTGCCCCGCTGATATAGATCGAGTTGGTCCTTCTCAAATGCCTCCGGAGGTGTCAGGAAGGGATCTGTAACTGATTCCTTTTCGGGGTCCGCGTGTTGACGCA
>NZ_JBKFAX010000021.1:0-117818 GCF_053345865.1 Mycobacterium sp. C31M
TGGCGCAGCGCGTCACGGATCACCGTGATGTGCCCGTCGGTGATCGTGGCATCGGCCAACGCCGCCGCACACCCCGGCAACAACGGCGCCAACACCTGACCGCCCAGGGCGTGGCGCGGCCCCAACTCCTTGGCGGCCTTGACCCGCCGCCCCGCCTCAGCCTCGGACAGCCGCATCCGCGTCGAGAGCACATCGGCCCAGGTTTTGCCGCCGATCTCATGGGCGGTGGCCCGATCCATCAACGTCGCCAGGATCCGGTGATCAACCGCGGCATCGGCGCGGGCACGTTCCTCGCGATCGGACTGGATCGCCAACAACTCCGCGGTATCGAAACACGTGAAATCGGCATCCAACAACGCTTTCACGGATGCAGCGCGATCGGCCAGCGCATGCTGCACCGCTTCCCGACTCGCCACCGCATCCGACTTCATGACCTCAACGTACGTGCGGCCACCGACAAAACAGGTCGACATGTGACACCAGAGACCAACGGGGCCAAAGAAACTCGAGTCGCTCGAAAGTCGCTGCCCAGGTGAAAAATTCGGACTTCGGCTTAAAGGCCCGGACACCGAGATCTAGTGCCGGCTACTCCCCGTGGACATCCAATCCGTGCGAGGCGGCATACGCCAGCCCCTGCTCGATGTTCACCTTCGCCCCACGCAGTTTCGCCGTCGTCCAGAAGGTCGGGTCGACGCGCGCGCCACGCAGGTCGGCCTCGTCGAACTTGGCGTTCTGCACCCGCGCGCCACTGAGGTCGGCCCGCTGCAGCACCGTCTTGCGCAGGTCCGCACCGACCAGGTTGGCCTCGCGCAGTCGACAGTCCGACAGGTCCAGGGTGCGCAGGTCGCACCCACCGAGCACACTCAGCGACAGGTCCACCTCGATGAACCGCACCGGACGCAGCCGCGTCTCGGTGAACATCGATCCCAGCAGGCTGCACTGGCGGAATGTGCTGTGCAGCAATGAGGCCCGCCGGAAGGTGCAGTTACGGAATGCCGATCCCAGATGCTCGGATTCGGTGAGGTCGACACCGCTGAAGTCGCACGCGTCGAACACCACTCGTTCAGTTCGCAGCCGGCTGAGGTCCTCGTCACGGAAGTCGTGGCCGGTGAACTCTCGGTCCACCCAGACAGGGTCGTCCATCAGACGGACGCCAGCGCATACTCGGCGACCGCGATCAGCGCCGACTTCACCGACTGCCGGTCCCGGGCATCAACGGTGACGATCGGGATATGCGGCGCCAGCGCCAGCGCCTGCCGTACCGCATCAACGGGATGCCTTGGTGCACCGGCGAACTCATTGATGGCGATGATGAACGGCAGACCACGCGCCTCAAAGAAGTCCACAGCGGCAAAGCTGTCCTGCAACCGCCGGATGTCGACCAGGATCACCGCCCCGATGGCACCGCGGATCAGGTCGTCCCACATGAACCAGAACCGGCGCTGTCCGGGCGTACCGAACAGATAGAGCACCAGATCATCGGCAAGGGTGATCCGGCCGAAATCCATCGCCACCGTCGTCGTGTTCTTGTCCGGGGTGGCCTCGAGCCCATCCACGCCGGCCGACGCAGTGGTGACCAGTGCCTCGGTGCGCAGCGGCATGATCTCCGACACGGCGCCGACGAAGGTCGTCTTACCGGAGCCGAAGCCGCCGGAGATGACGATCTTGGTGGAGCTGGTCCGCTCGGAGTAGCCCCCCGAGGCCGGAGGCCGGTCAAAGTGCCCGTAGGCCACGCAGTGTCCTTCCGATCAGGTCGCGTCGTTCGTCGGTCGAGGCGGTGTCGCCCAAGGTGGCGTGCACCCGAAGGTACCCCGCGGCGACAAGATCGCCGATCAGCACACGCGCCACACCGAGTGGTAGCGATAACAGTGCCGCGATCTCGGCGACCGAGGGACCGTCACCACCGAGCACCAGTATCCGGGACCGGACATCGCTACCCGGCCACGGACCGGGCGCCAGTGTCTGAATCTGCGCCTCCAGTGGCAGGTCCACCGAGGTCGCCGTGCGGCCGGCGGTCAACATGTAGGGCCGCACCAGACTGGGCACGTCGACGGGCTCGACCTCCCAGGCGTCGGGCGGATCCATGCCTAGCTCACGACGGCTGGCGGGTGCGCCGCGCCGACTGCACGACGTTGCCGACCCGCTCGACCAGAATGGCCATCTCGTAGCCGATCTGGCCGATATCGCTGGACCGGGTCGCCAGCGCGGCGATGTTGGATCCGTCACCGACCCGCATCAGCAGCAGGAATCCGTGCTCCATCTCCACGACGGACTGCATGACGTGCCCACCCTGGAACAACTGTGCCGCTCCGGTGGACAAACTGGCCAGGCCCGAGGTGACCGCGGCCAGCTGATCGGCCCGCTCTTTCGGCATGTGCTCACTGGCCGCCATCAGCAGACCGTCGGCCGAGACCAGCACGGCATGCGACACCCCGTCGACCTCGCGGGCGAACTTGGCCACCAGCCAGTCGAGGGACTCCCGGGTCGTCACTGCTCTCCTTCGGTGTCGCGGGCATGCGACCGACCGGCATGTACCCCACCGAAGTGACTGCTGAGGCTGGCGCGGACGGCGGCCGGATTCGGCAGTGGTCCGGTGGGCGGGTCGGAGGGCTCCGATGCTACCGAGGTCTCCCCCTCCGGTGCATCGCCTGCCCCCGGCACCAGCCGCGCACCGGGTTGGCGGACCGGCAGCCCCTCGGGCGTGTGCTCGGTGACCGGGGTGCTCTCGGCCGACGCCGCGGCCGACCACCCGTTGTCCCACACCGACTTCCAGTCCAGATCGGCACTGGCGCCCAGGTCGGTCGGGTCGACCAGCCATTCCGAGAGCATCTTCTGGTAGATCGCGTCGTCATCGGATTCGTCGGGGATCGCCGGTGTCTGCGGACGGGGTGCGAAGAACGCCGAGGCGTCGACCCGTGCGGGCGCCACCACCGGCAGCGGCTCGGTGCGCGATGCCGGCTCGAAACCACTGGAACCGGGATCACGTTGCGGCAGAGCTGAATCCGACGCCTGAAACAACGGAGGGGCCGGCACCGGCGGCTGGAGCACTTGCGGTTCGACGGCCGGGGCCAGGTCAGTGAAACGCGGGCCGACGACGGCGCCGACCACCAGATCGGCCGGGACGTAGACCCCGGCGGTGGTGCCCGAATTGGGTTCGCCGGGCACGGTCGCGCGCAGCCGCACGACCAGGCCATGCTGGGCGGCCAACCGGCCGACGACGAACAGACCCATGTGCCGGGCGGTGTACGGATTGACCTCGCCGCCCGAGGACAGCCGGGTGTTGGCCACACGCAGATCGGGCTCGGCCATGCCGAGACCGTTGTCCCCGACCTCCAGCACCAGCGCGCCGTCCTCGGTGCGCACCCCGGAGATCCGCACGCCGGTCGACGGCGGCGAGTAGCGCAGCGCGTTGTCCATCAACTCAGCCAACACGTGCACCAGGTCGGCGGCCACCGAGCCGGCGACCTCGCAGTCCGGCAATGTCGCCGTGACGATCCGGGTGTAGTCCTCAACCTCGGAGGCCGCAGCGTTGACGACGGCCGCGACGGGCACCGGATCGGCATGCTCGCGGGTGGTGTTGGTGCCGGCCAGCACCAGCAGATTGGCGCCGTTGCGACGCATCCGGGCCGCCAGATGGTCGAGCCGGAACAGGCTGTCGAGGCGCTGCGGATCCTGCTCGTCACGCTCAAGTTGGTCGATCAGGGTGAGCTGCTGGTCCACCAGCGACCTGCTGCGCCGCGACAGCGTCTCGAACATGTCGCTGACCTGCAGCTGCAATCGAGCCTGTTCACCGGCGAGCAGGACGGCCTGCTCGTGCAGTTCATCGACGGCGTGGGCGACCTGACCGATCTCCTCGGTGGTGTGCACCGGGATCGGGGTCACCGGGCCTGGATCGCCGCCGCCGCGCACCTGGTCGAGCTCGTGAGCCAGGTCGGTGTGCGCCACCTTGAGCGCGCTGTCGCGCAGTCGGCGCAGCGGACGGACCAGGCTGCGGGCCACCAGCGCGATCGCCAGCAGCGCCAGCAGCAGCGCGACCACCACGACGACGGCGTCGCGGATGGCGGTGCTGCGCTGCGCAGACGCCTGCTCGTCCACCGCCGCGGTGACCGAGGCCGTGGTCTGCTCGATGACCCGGTCGGCGATCTCGTCGGTGGCCGCGATGGATTCGGACAGTTGCGGATTGTTGACCAGCACGGCGGCCGGGTCGGACATGATCGCCATCCGGCGGACGAACTGGTCCTGCAGTTCCTGTGCCTCGGTCGAGCCGACGCCGAGGATCTGGCTCATCCCGAACAGCGTGGACGGCTCGGTGCCGGCGACGGTGCTCATCGAGGTGCGTAGCTCGGGCTCGGGCACCTCTGCACCCAGGTTCACCAGCAGCTGTTGCATCATCATCTGTCCGCGCGCGCCGATGGCCCGGGACAGGCCCAGGGTTTCCGCGCGGATCTGGGCATCGTCGACGCGCACCGACCCGTTGATGGCGTCCTCGGCGGTCAGCAGGATCGGCGCGTAGGAGGTGACCCGGTCGCGCAGGCTGATCGAGTTCGCCGCCACCAGATCGACCAGGCCCTGCCCGGCGTCGAGCAGCGCGGTGACACCGGCGTTGACGTCCGGCACCACGTCGGTGGCATCGAGTCGTTGTTGCAGGTTCTGCCGGCTGGTGTCGAAGTCGGTCAGCGCATCCGCGCCGGCCAGCATCGTGTTCTCCAGTGCGGCCATGTAGTTCACGATGGCGGGCACCAGGTCGGCGCGGTCGGCGGCACGGCGCAGGTCGGCGGCCTCGGTGAAACCGGAGTAGATGCGCAGTCCACCGAAGGTGGCAGCAAGCAGCAACGGAACCAGCGCGATGGCGAACACTTTCGCGCCGACGGGCCAGTTGCTCAGCGCGAAGCGTGCCGGACGCTTCGCGGTTTGCACTGGGGTGCTTGATATTTGATCATGGACGCTCATTGATGGCGCGTTCATAGGCTTCCTGCTGCTTGGCAATCTGTCGAGTATGACAGTCAATACAGCGGTTTCCACGGCGCGGATCTGTTCGTGACCGTTACGTTGCGCAAACTTTTCTTGTCACGAGCCGGCGGTTCGAAATCAGCTGGCGCGCAGGATCGCCACCAGGAACTCGGCATCCTCGGCGAACGGGCGGACATCCCAGGTCGACAGCAGCAGGTCCGGGACCAACCCGGCGGTGGTCACATCCTCGAGGAAACTGGCAAACGGGTAATCGCGGCCCGCTCCGAACCCGATCACGGCACGGCCGTCGGTGTGCAGGTGGTCGCGCAGCCGGGCCAGCACCCTGGCTCGGGTGCTCGGGGCGAGGAAGGTCATGACGTTGCCCGCGGAGACGATCAGGTCGAACGGATCGGCGATACCGCGGGCGGGCAGATCGAGTTCGGCGAGATCGCCGACCAGCCAGCGCGGCCCGGGGTGATCCTGTTGTGCCGCCGCGATCAGCGCGGGGTCGACGTCGACGCCGACGACGTCGTGCCCGCGGGTGGCCAGGTATCCGCCGACGCGGCCCGGTCCGCAGCCGGCATCGAGGATGCGGGACGCGCGGCGCGCCATGGCATCGATGAACCGGGCCTCGCCGTCGAGGTCCTTGCCGGCCTGCGCCATCGCCCGGAACCGGTCGATGTACCACTGCGAATGCCCGGGATCGGCGTCCACCTTCTGCATCCACAGGCTCTGTTCGACCATGCCGCCATTATCCCGGGGCAAGATGTCGGGGTGTTTCATGTCCTGTTCCACTCTCCTCGTATCGCCCCCAACACCGGCAATGCGATCCGTATGGTCGCCGCGACCGGCTGCGAACTGCACCTCGTCGAACCGCTCGGCTTCGACCTGTCCGAGCCCAAGCTGCGCCGGGCCGGCCTGGACTACCACGACTTGGCGTCGGTGACGGTGCACACCGATCTGGATGCGGCGTGGGCGGCGATCGGCCCGGCACGGGTGTTCGCGTTCACCGCACACGCGCAGAGTTCGTTCGCCGAGGTCGCCTATCAGCCCGGTGACGTGCTGATGTTCGGGCCCGAGCCCACCGGGCTGGATCCGGCAACCTTGGCCGACCCGCATGTCACCGCGCAGGTGCGCATCCCCATGCTGGCCGGCCGACGATCGCTGAATCTTTCCAATGCCGCAGCGGTCGCGGCCTACGAGGCGTGGCGCCAGCAGGGTTTCACCGGCGCCGTGTGACCGGTTACCAGGTGTCCCAGTGGGCGAACTGCTCGGCGGGCAACCGGCCGGCCTTCTTGAAATCGGTGCCCTTGGTGTACGCGATCGGGAACAACCCGGCCTGGGAGTACTGGTCGAACGGGATGCCCAGCACCTCGGCGGCCTGCTTCTCCCCGTCGCCGAGCAGGTGCAGCGTCGTCCACGCCGAACCCAGTCCCCGCGCCCGCAGGGCCAGCATGAAGCTCCACACCGCGGGCAACAGTGAGCCCCAGTACGACGCGCTCATCCCGGCCGGTGCGCCGTCGGGGCGGCCCTCCAAGCACGGGATCAGCAGCACCGGGGCCTTCTCGAAGTTCTCGTTGAGGTACTTCGCCGAGTCGGTCACCCGGACGATCTGCTCGTCGCGGATATCGCCGCGCTCGGGCTTGGGCAGATCCAGGTAGGGGTTGGCGTTGGTGCGGTAAATATCGGCCAGCGCCTTCTTCTTGGCCGGGTCTTCGACGAAAACCCATTGCCAGCCTTGGGCATTGGAGCCCGTCGGCGCCTGCAGCGCGATATCAAGACACTCCAGCAGCACCTCCCGCGGTACCGGCTTGTCGAAGTCGAGCCGCTTGCGCACCGAGCGCGTGGTGGTCAGAACTTCATCCGCGGTCAGGTTCAGTGTCATACCGCGAGACTACATTCGCAGCCATGAGCGCAGAGCTGACATCGGAAGTCATCGACCGTCTGAATTCCGGCGAGTACGCCTGGTTGACCACCGTCGCCAAATCGGGGCAACCTGTGCCGAAGCTGGTGTGGTTCTTCTTCGACGGCACCGACATCGTGATCTACACCGAGCCGGGTGCGGCCAAGGTGCGTCACATCCGCAACCATCCGCAGGTGAGTCTGAATCTGGACTCCGACGGGCACGGCGGCGGCATCATCGTGGTCGGCGGCCCGGCGCGGGTGGACACCGAGGGCGCCGACCCTCGCGAGGACGCCCCGTACTGGGCGAAGTACCAGGCGGCCTCGGACCAGTTCGGGCTGACCGATGCCATGGGCAACTACAACCTGCGACTGAAGATCAGCATCGATAAGGTGTGGACGACGCCGACCGAGGGTTAGTCACTGGAAGTCGCGAGAGCGCGACCGCACCCGGAGGTCGATGGGGCTCATCCTGTCCGCGGCCACCGTCACCGCGCCGGTCGCGTTCTGCACGATGCCCCGGATGACCATCGCCGACGCCGTCTGCGCCAGCTTGCGGTGTCGCGCCCACACCCCACGTGAGCACATCACGTTCACCATGCCCGTCTCGTCTTCCAGGTTCATGAACGTCACCCCCTGCGCCGTGGCGGGGCGTTGCCGGTGGGTCACCGCGCCGGCCACCAGGACCCGGGTGCCGTCGGGCACCGCAAGAAGTTGATCCGCCGGCACCACCCCCATGGCGTCGAGATCCGCGCGCAGGAACTGCGTCGGGTAGCTGTCCGGGGAGACGCCGGTGGCCCACACGTCGGCGGCGGCCAACTCCAGATCCGTCATCCCCGGCAGTGCCGGGACATGCGATGACGAGCCCACCCCCGGTAGCCGGTCCGGCCGTTCGGCGGCGGCCGCCCCCGCCGCCCACAGCGCCTCACGGCGGGTGATCCCGAAACAGCCCAGCGCCCCCGCAGTCGCCAGCGCCTCGGTCTGCGGAACCGAAAGCTGCACTCGGGCAGTCAGATCGAGCAGGTCGGCGAAAGAACCACCGGCCACCCGGTCGTCGACGATCCGCTGGGCGAGGTCGTCACCGATGTGCCGGATGCTGCCCAGCCCCATCCGGACGTCCAGACCGTCGTTCTCACAGTTGGCATGGGCCAGGCTGACATTGACGTCGGGGCCGTGCACGGCAACCCCGTGCCTGCGGGCATCGGCCACCAGCGACTGCGGCGAGTAGAAACCCATCGGCTGGGCGCGCAGCAGCGCCGCGCAGAACACCGCGGGGTGGTGCAGTTTGAACCAGGACGAGTAGAACACCAGCGAGGCGAAGCTCAGCGAATGGCTTTCCGGGAAACCGAAATTGGCGAAGGCCTCCAGCTTCTCGTAGATCTTCTCGGCCACCGGGCCGGTGATGCCGTGCCGTTCGCGCATCCCGTCGAAGAAGCGGCCGCGTAGCCGGCGCATCTTCTCGGTGGACCGTTTCGAGCCCATTGCCCGGCGCAGTTGATCGGCCTCGGCCCCGCTGAACCCGGCACAGTCCACCGCCAGTTGCATCAGCTGTTCCTGGAACAGCGGCACCCCCAGGGTCTTCTCCAGCGCCGGCTTCATCGACGGATGGTCGTAGACGACCTCCTCCTCACCGTTGCGCCGCTTGATGTAGGGGTGCACCGAACCGCCCTGGATGGGACCCGGCCGGATCAGGGCGACCTCGACCACCAGGTCGTAGAACATCCGCGGTTTCAGCCGGGGCAGGGTGGCCATCTGCGCCCGGGACTCGACCTGGAACACTCCGACCGAATCGGCCCGCTGCAGCATCTCGTAGACGGCCGCCTCGGACAGGTCCAGCCGGGCCAGATCCACTTCGAGGCCCTTGTGCTCACGGGCCAGGTCGATGGCGTAGTGCAGCGCCGAGAGCATGCCCAGCCCGAGTAGGTCGAACTTCACCAGACCGATTGCCGCACAGTCATCCTTGTCCCATTGCAGGACACTGCGGTTCTCCATGCGGGCCCATTCCACCGGGCAGACATCGGCGATCGGACGGTCGCAGATCACCATGCCGCCGGAGTGGATGCCCATGTGCCGGGGCAGATTCGATATCTGGGTGGCCAGGTCGACCACCTGCTCGGGAATGTCCTCCACATCGGGTGAGTCGGCCAGCCCGTTCCACCGGCTGATCTGCTTGCTCCAGGCGTCCTGCTGGCCCTGCGAGAAGCCCAGCGCACGCGCCATGTCCCGGATCGAACTGCGCCCCCGGTAGGTGATGACATTGGCGACCTGGGCGGCATAGTCGCGGCCGTATTTCTCGTAGACGTACTGGATGACGTTCGCGCGCAGGTCCGATTCGATGTCGATGTCGATATCGGGTGGGCCGTCGCGCGCCGGGGACAGGAACCGCTCGAACAACAACTCGTTGGCGATCGGGTCGACATTGGTGACCTTGAGCGCATAACAGACCGCCGAGTTGGCCGCCGATCCCCGGCCCTGGCACAGGATGTCGTGCTCCCGGCAGAACCGTGTGATGTCGTGGACCACCAGGAAATAGCCAGGGAAATCCAGCTTTTCGATGATGGCCAGTTCGTGTTCGATCTGCTGATAAGCCTTGGGTGCCCGCGCCGGCGGTCCGTACCGATCCCGGGCCCCCTCGGCCACCAACTGCCGCAGCCAGCTCGATTCGGTGTGTCCGGGCGGGACGTCGAACGGCGGTAATTTGGGTGCGATCAACGCCAGCCCGAATGCACACTGCTCACCGAGATCAGCTGCCGCGGTGACGATCCGGTCACCGAAGAGGCGGGCCATCTCCTCCCCCGACCGCAGGTGCGCCCCACCCAGCGGGGCCAGCCACCCGGCGGCATCATCCATCGAGTTGCGGGCCCGGATGGCGGCCATCGCCATGGCCAGCCGGCCGCGCTCGGGCGCGGCGAAATGCGCACCGGTGGTGGCGATCACGCTCACTCCGAACCGCGGTGCCAGCCCGGCCAGCACAGCGTTGTACTCATCGTCGCGGGGGTGACCATGATGGGTCAGCTCGACGCTGACCCGGTCGGTGCCGAAGCGGTCGACCAGATCGGCCAGCGCGTGTTCGGCGGCGTCTGGGCCGCCATTCGCAAGCGCCTGTCGAACATGGCCTTTGCGGCAGCCGGTGAGGATGTGCCAGTGCCCGCCGGCCGCCTCGGTCAGGGCGTCGAAATCGTAGCGGGGTTTCCCCTTCTCACCACCGGCCAGATGGGCGGTGCCCAGTTCGCGGGAAAGCCGCCGGTAGCCCTCGGGCCCGCGGGCCAGCACCAGCAGATGCGGCCCCGGCGGGTCGGGCAGTTCGGTGCGGGGCACGTTACCCAGGGACAGTTCGGCACCGAACACAGTCGACATATCGAGCTCGCGGGCCGCCTCGGCGAACCGCACCACCCCGTAGAGACCGTCATGATCGGTCAGCGCGATGGCCCGCAGGTCCAGCCGGGCGGCCTCCTCCACCATCTCCTCCGGGGTGCTGGCACCGTCGAGGAAGCTGTAGGCCGAGTGCGTGTGTAGTTCGGCGTACCGCACCGACGATCGACCGCGTTCGGCGACGGCCCGGTAAGCACCCCGCTTGCGCGACCAGGCCGGGCTGTCGCCCCCGTCGCCGGGCGGTTCCAACGGCAGACCCGAGCGCCGGGGCTTACCCCGCGGTCGGCCGTTCAGGACCCGCTCCATCTCCGACCAGCTCGGCGGTCCGTTATGCCAACCCATGGAACCAGTATATCGAACATCAGTTCGATGGACTTGACGTATTGAACACCGCTTACGCTTACTGACATGCCGCGCCACCGCACCGGTCTTCGATGACCACATCAAGCTGGCAGGACCCACGCCACCCCGACCACTACTACTGGATGACCTCCAGATTGGACGCCCGCGGCGCCCGCAAAACGGTAACCCGGTTCATCTCGATCTGGATGATGGTCGGCGGTCTCGCACCGGCACTGGTCATGTTCGGCAGCACCGGCCCCGAACACTGGCACCTTCGCATCGCCGCAGCAATCATCAGCCTGTGCAGCATCGTTCTGGGGGCGCTGTTCTGGGCCCGTGGCATGTGGCCGACAAAACGTCAATCGGAGATCTGTGTCGTGCTGGGGACGGGATTGGCGGTGGGCACCTGCCTGATCCTGCCCGAACCGTTGCTGGGCCTGATGGGCGCCGCGGTCTTCACCGCGGTGGCGGCCTACACCGCAATCTTCCACGGTTGGCGACTCATCGGACTGGTGCTGGTGGCCGCACTCGCCGTCATCGTGGTCACCGGCATCCGACTGGGCGCGAGCACTCCGGCGGTGGCACTGGGCCTCAGCATGACCAACAGCCTGATCATCATCTTCGTGACGTTCGTGGTGCGCGCCTTGATCGGCCTGGTCGACGCCGACCTGTTCACCGGCGATATCGAGCCCACCACCGGCCTGCTCAGCCGCGACGGTTTCCTGGACGCGCTGGCGGTCAGTGTCGCCGCCCGCGGCCGCGGCGATGACCGCTATCTGGTGGTCACCCAGGTGAGCCTGGACAGCTTCGGCAACGTCGCCGATGTCGTCGGCACCGGCCGGGCCCGCGAACTACGCGTACTGGTGGCTCAGATGCTGCGCGATCAGGCGCGCCGCGATGTCGCGATCGCCCACCTGCCCGAATCCGATTTCCTGCTCGTCGACATCTTCAACACCCCGGACCCGGACCCACTGTGCGAACGGATCAGTTCCGGGATGTCGTCCACCGCGCCCGAATTGAAGGTCAGCATCGCCGCCGTCGTCACCCCGTTGACCCCGCTGGCCGCGATGCCGCCCGACGAACTGTCCGAGACGCTGCTCGCCGCGGCCGACAAGGCGGTGGCCGACGCGCGCGCCCACGGCGGCAATCAGCGCCGGGTGGTGTTCCTGCCGGACCTGGAGAACTCGGACGGGACGCCGGGAGCCTGATCCGCAGCGGCGATTACGGAAAGGTGATGACCGCGCGGCCCACGATGTCGCCGCGCCCCAACGCCTCCAGCATGTCGTTGACGTCGTCGAGGGCGACCGTCGTGACTGTGTGCTTGATGAACCCCTGTGTCGCAAGATCGAGGACCTCGGCGAGATCGTCGTAGTTCCCCCAGAACGACCCGTGGAATGTCTTCTCACCATTGGTGAACGACAGAAGTGGAAGCACGATCTGGTTTCCCATCAGGCCGACGGAGGACATCACGCCCTCTTTCGCCAGGATCGTCGCGCCGAGCGCCAACGACTCCTCGGCTGCGATGCAATCCAGCCACCCGTCGACATCGCGCCGGCCGGTCAACTCCTCCAACTCGTCCTGCACCAGCGCGGCCGACTTACCTCGGGTGTTGACCCCGTGGTGTGCGCCGTTCGCTATGGCCAGAGTGAGCTTTTCGTCGCTACGTGCGAACGCGACCACGGTCGCTCCACCGGACAGCAGGCGCGCATACTGAACGCCGTAACTGCCCAGACCGCCGATCCCGTTGACGACGATGGTCCGGCCGGCCCCGGTCTTGCCGGCCTGCACGAGCTTCTTCATACCGCGGTACGGGGTGAGACCCGCATCGGTCAGCGGGGCGAGCGTCTCGGGTTTCGGGTCGATCCCGGCCGGCACTTTGATGACATGGCGGTACGGCACCGGCATGTATTCCGCGAAGCCCCCGGGCGGGCCGAATCCGGCCATCTTCCCGTTCGCGCAGATCTGCTCGTTACCCTCCCGACACTGCCTGCACGTCCCGTCACCCCAATTCGGGTTGACGACGACCAGATCCCCGTCGGACAAACCCGAGGTGGCGGGCACTCCCGGGCCGACACCGGCGATCCACCCGGCAACCTCATGGCCGGGAATGATGGGCTCTGCCAGCGCCACCCCCCCGGTGAAGTAACCCTCGATGAGCTGGACATCGCTGCGGCACATTCCCGTTGCCCCAACCTTGACGAGCACGTCGCCCGGGCCGGGGTCGGGAACATCGACCTCCTCCAGACGCAGTGGTTCGTTCAATCCGTACATCCTCGCGGCACGCATCTTCATGGGACCTCCAAGGCAGGTTTCAGGGTGGTTCCCAGCCAACAGCATCCCGTCAGATTCCGATGTCGTAATCGCACCCGAAGAGCGCCCATTCCGGCACGATTGAGCCGACGCGACAGGGATCGCGCGTCGGCGTGTGCTCAACCGCGGAGTGAGCCCTCGGCGTGGTGTTTGACGGTGCGCAGCGTGGCCCGCATGATATGCCCCACGAACGGCTTGATCAGCCACCAGTACCGGCGGAATCGACGCTCTGCACTGGGATCGGTGCCCACTGTGCGGCAGCGGTAGCCGACCATCGTGCCGCTCTCGGTGGGTGCGATGGTGAAGCTGATCGCGAGTTTCGCCCAGCCAGGTTCGTCGAACTCACGGAACCCGCTGGCCGGTACCGGATTCCATTCGATGACGGGTTTCCAGAACTTGCCCACTGCCCCGATCACGATCTCGCGCTGTGGCGCATGTCTCAGGATCGTCCAACCCGGCAGTCCGACACCCGCACCGATCACCAACGCCGGCGGTACCGCGACCGGGCGTCCGGTGACTCGTGCCGGTACTCCGCGAAGCCACATCGCCGCGACCAGCACCGGGGTGCGGACGGTCAACAGATCGAGGTTCGCCACGGCCAGATAGGTCGTGTGCGCATCGGCCGCCACCCAGATACGTTCGGTGATCTCTACTGCACCGGGCGCCACGAACGCGTCCAGTGTCGGTTCGACGTCGGTCACGACTCGATTCTGGGCGTCCAGGCAGGAACGCCGACAGGGCATTTGGTCACCGATGACGGCCCTACTCCTTGAGCGCAGGCGTATCCCGGAACAGCGTCTCACCGCGGAAGAAGTCGGGTTGCCGCGCCCGCATCACCAGCATCAGCACCGCGCCGAACGCCAGGATGCCGAACCCGATGAAGAACACCAGCCCGATCCCGCCGATCGCCGCACCGCTGCCGTTCTCCGGGTTCATGCTCTCGCCGATGGCGATGACGAACACCGTCGCGAGCATCAGCCCGCCCAGTAGCGGGAACAGGAACTTGAACACGATGTTGTGAGCGCTGGTGAACAATTCGCGGCGGAAGAACCAGACGCAGGCGAACGCGGTGATGCCGTAGTACCAGCAGATCATGATGCCCAGCGCGGCGATGGTGTCCCAGAGCGCGTTGTCGGACAACAGCTTCACCACGGTGTAGAAGCCTCCGGTGACCACCCCGGCGACCACCGTGGAGTAGACCGGTGTCAGGAACCGCGGGTGCACCTCGGCGAAGCGCGCCGGGAATGCCTTGTACGCGCCCATCGCCAGCATGGCACGGGCCGCGGGCAAGAAGGTGGTCTGCAGGCTCGCGACCGAGGAGGCGAAGACCGCCAGGTAGAGGAAGGGACCGAACCAGGGCCCCAACACCGGGTCGGCCAATGCACCGAACACGTTCTCCGAGTTCTCCGGGTTGCCGAGGCCCAGGCCTTCCTCGCCGACCCCGGCGTACATCATCACCGCCACGGCGATCAGCAGATAGGTGACCAGAATCGAAGTGACACACAGCAATCCCGCGCGGCCCGGCACCTTGGTGGGATCCTTGGACTCCTCGCCGAGGGTCAGGCAGGTGTCCCAGCCCCAGAAGGCGAAGATCGAGCCGGTGAGGCCGACGGCGAAGACCGCCAGGGTCAGGCCGGTGAACGGGTTGAACCAGTCCAGGTCGAAGCTCAACCCCGCCGGCGCGGCACCACGGCTCACATGCACGAAGGCGGTGACCGCGAAGGCCACCAGCACCAGCAGCTGGAATCCGACCAGGATGTACTGCACCCGTTCGCTGGTGGTGATACCGCGGCTGGCGATCAGGGTGGCCGACGCGATGAACACCAGGGTCGTGACGATGTTGACCGGTGTATTGGCGGCCAGATCGGCGATGCCCGGTTGATTGAAGACGCGGGCGATCAGCAGGTAGAAGAATTCGACGGCGATGGCGGCCAGGTTGGACAGCACAATGATCGAGGCCACCACCATGCCCCAGCCGCACATCCAACCGACGTAGGGCCCGAAGGCCTTGGTGGACCAGGTGAACGACGCACCGCAGTCCGGGGTGCGCGAGTTCAGTTCGCGGTAGGCGTAGGCGGTGAGGAACATCGGGATGAACCCGGCGATGAAGATGGCCGGCATCTTCAGACCGACGGCGGCGACGATGACGCCGATGCTCGCGGTCAGTGTGTATCCGGGTGCCACACAGGAGATGCCGAGCATGGCACCGGACAGCGTGCCGACCTTACCTTCGGCCAACCCCTTGGAAACCACTCCAGACTCGGTCATTGTGCCTCCTCCTCGCTGCGCGGAACCACGACCATCGGCACATCCAGCACCCGCAGCATCTTGGCCGCGGTCGAGCCCAGGAACAGCCGCCGTGGCGCGGCCAGCCTGCTGGACCCCACCATGATCAGGTCGCCGTCGTGCCAGGGCAATCTGCTGACAGCCTCCTCCACCGTCGGCCCGTCCACCACCGTGGCGGTCACGGCAAACCCTTCGGGTAGATAGGCTTTCGCCTCGTCGAGCACCTGATGCGCATGGGTTAGCGCGCGTTCCCGGACCGCGTCGGCATCGCTGCGCAGCGAGCCGTACATCGGGTCGAGCGCGACCAGCGACACCAGCCGCAGCGGCACGTCGGCGCGCTCTGCGGCCTGCAGAGCCGCGTCCAGCAATGTGTCGGCCCCGGCCCGCTGCCCGATGGCGCAGGTGACCTCACGCACCCGTGGCACAGCCGAGAGCCGGGTTCCCTTGGGTGCCACGGCCACCGGGACCGGCGCGGAGTACAGAAGTTCGTTGACCACCGAGCCCAGCGAGTAACCGCCGACCAGACCACCGCCCGACCCGCCGACCACGACGGCGTCGGCACCGAGTCGGTGCACTTCCTTGATCAGTCCGTCGGCCACCGAATCGCTGAAGCTGACGTGGCCGTGCGCCACCACGTCATCGGGGATCTGGGCCAACCCGTCGGCGAGCCACGCCTGTGCCTGCTCGGCCAGAGTGTCCTGCGGCACCGCGGCGGGGATGCCGCGGTCCTGCGGTAGAACGATGCACAGGTCCAGTTCGGCGTCCAGGCTGCGGGCCAACCGAACGCCGAGCGCCACCGCATCTGCACCGCCGGGGATGGCGAGGTATCCGACTGCCAGTCTCATGGGGACATCCTGTCAATGCACGTCCATCCGCACAGGCAATTGCCCCTACGGAATCAGTCGTCGTGTCCTGGAGTCCGACGATCGAAGATCCCGGCACCTGTGGTTTGGCACGCAGGACACGTGGGTAACTCCGCGCCGTGATGAAGTGCATAGCCTTGCTGTTGACCGGCATCGTCGCGGCAATGTTGGCGGGGGTGAGTTACGCCGCGGGCGGCTCGGGAGTCGCCGTGCTGTCGCTGGGCGCCGCGGTGGCGCTGGTTGCAACGGGCCTGATAGCGGCCCACCGAGACTCCCCGACCGACGTCGGCGGATCACTTCCGGTGACAGCACCGGCTCTGCCGTAACCCCGCTGCACCAGTCCCGGAGCTCCGCGGCGTGCCGTCAGCAGGTCGCCTTGTACTCGTACTGGTCGGCCTTGTCGTTCTCGCCCTCGCGGATAGTGACCAGTTCTGTCGTCACCGTCGGCTCGACCTGTTCGCCGTCGATGATCGACTTCAGGGTCTGCATGGCGACCTCGCCTTGTTTGGTCGGGTTCTGCGCGATGAGCGCTTGGATCGAGCCGTTCTTCAACGCGTTGACCTCGGCGGTGGCGGCGTCATAAGCAACAACCTTGACGCGTCCGATGGCGTTGGCCTGCTGCAGGCCGGTCACGGCGCCGATGGCGCCCTGGTCGTTGGTGACGAAGATGGCGGCGAGATCGGGGTGTGCGGCCAGCGTTGCCGTGACAATCTGGGCGGCCTTGGCCGGGTCGTTGGACTGGTACTGCGCTCCGAGGAATTGCAGCCCCGGGAACTTCGGCAGGGCGTCGACGAAGCCCTCGGTGCGCTGGTCCTGCGCGGTGGAGCCCGGGGGCTGGGTGATGACGAGGACCTTGCCGGTGCCGTTGGTGAGCCGGCCTACTTCGTCGGCGGCCAGAGCGCCGCCGGCGATGTTGTCGGTGATCACTTGTGTTTCCGCGATGGAGGGGTCGGCCAGGGTCTGGTCGACGGTGATCAGCTTGGTGCCGCTCTGGGTGAGCTGCTGCAGTGGCGGAATCAGAGCCTGCGCGTCGGTGGGGACCACCGCGGCGGCAGCGGGTCGGCTGGCGGCGACCGCGTTGACGACCGGAATCTGCGCATCAGCGGCGAAGGTGCTCGCCGCGGTGACATCGAGATCGAGTCCGAGTTCGGCGGCTTTGGCTTCGGCCCCGCAGGACAGCGCCTCATAAAAGGGGCTGCCACTGCTGCCGAGCACGAGGGCGACGCTGTTGCCTTCCGGAGTAGGTGCGCCGCCGCCCTGTGACGAGCCGCTGGTACAGCCGACCACCGAGCAGGCGATCGTTCCCGAGACGAAAATGGTTGTGAGCACGGACTTCTGCATGAGGTTTCCTTACTGACTGGCTGGGAGTGGTTTGCTAGGAGAGGATTCGATTACGACGCTTGAGCTGATCGACATAGACGGCGACGATCAATACCGTGCCCATGGCCACCGTCTGCCAGAACGGTGGGATGCCGGTGATCACGAAACCGTTGAGCAGGACGATCGGGATGAACACCCCGATGACGGTGCCCAGAATCGAGCCGATGCCGCCGAACAAGCTGGTGCCGCCCAGGACCACCGCTGAGATGGTGGCCAGGTTGTCCGCGGTGTGTCCGCCGATGGTGGTGGTGGAGAACCGGGCGACGGACATGACCGCCGCCAATCCGGCCAGGCCGCCGGAGATCGCGTACACCTTGATGATCTGCGCGCGCAGCGGCACTCCGGAGCGCCGTGACGCCTCCGAACTCGATCCCACCGCGAAGGTCCACCTGCCGAACCTGGTGCGGTGCAGGATGATTCCGGCGATCAGTGCGACCACCCCGGCGATCACCACCAGTACCGGGATACCAGCGATGGTCCCATTGCCGACCTGATCGACCAACAGCTGCGGTACCGCGCGGACATCCTGACCGTTGGTGATGATCTGCGCCGCGCCCAGGGCGATTCCCATGGTGCCCAGCGTGACGATCAGTGCGGGGATGCGGGCGTACGAAACCAGCAATCCGTTGATCACCCCGAACAGCAATCCGGCGAGTACGGCCGCGACCGTGCCGAGGGCGATGACACCCCACCCGGCATTGGTGGTGCCGTAGGTTGCACCGTCAGCATCCGATAGCGCCAGCATCACCTTGGTACCGATAACCGAGGCGAAAACCAGAACCGATCCCACCGACAGGTCGATGCCGGCCGTGATGATGACGTAGGTCTGACCGACTGCCAGGACGAGCAGGATCGCAGCGTCGATGGCAAGGGTGGACACGTTGTACCCGGTGGCGAAGCGACCTGGTTGGCTGATGGTGAAGAAGGCAACCAGGGCCAGCAGGAACAGCAGTACCCAACCACCGCCGAGCCATTGCGTCAGACGTTCGCCGAAGGACTGATCTGTCGAAGTCGGTACCACCGCGGTGGGTGCCGAATCTGTTGAACTCATTGGGGCTCCATGGGATCGGAATCTGCTGTGCCGGTCGTCATCGCGGTGACCAGGCGGGCGACGGTGGCCTCGCCGCGAACGAAGGTGGCCACCGAAGACCCGAGCCGGAGAACCTCGACACGGTCGGCGACATCGACGACATGGGTCATGTTGTGGGTGATCAGTACGACTCCCAGCCCTTGATCGGCGACCTGGCGGACCAGACGTAGAACCCGATCTGTCTGCACCACACCCAGTGCGGCTGTGGGCTCGTCGAGGAAGATCACGTTGTCGGCCCACATCGCGGCCCGCGCAATGGCCACCGACTGGCGTTGACCTCCGGACAGCGATGCCACCGGAACAGTCGGTGACCGCAGTGTGACACCGAGTTTGGCGAATTGCTCGACGGCCTCGGTTCGCATGGTCTTGCGGTCCAGCAGACCGAGTCCGCCGAGCAGTCCCGGCTTCAGGATCTCCCGACCCAGGAACAGGTTGTCGGCGGCGGCGAGTTCGGGTGCCAGCGCCAGGTCCTGGAACACCGTGGCGATGCCCAAATGTTGCGCGTCGGCGGGCGAGTTGATCTCCACTCGCTCGCCGTTGAGTCGAATCTCGCCACTGTCTGGCCGTTCGGCGCCGGAGAGAATCTTGACCAAGGTGGATTTTCCTGCGCCGTTGTCTCCCACAAGTGCGCACACTTCACCGGCATGCACCGTCAGATTCGCGTCCTCCAGAGCCGTCACCGACCCGTACGACTTGGTGATGTGCTCTGCGGTCAACAACGGCGCGGTCATGACACCGGGCTCTCGGCGGCTACCGTGGCAACGGAGTTGCCCACGTTGTTGGAGAACTCGAACCATTCCGCGTATCCGGCAGCGACCTTCGCCGCCCAATGGGCATACGCCGCTTCGTAGCCGGGGAACGACCACACGTCGACGGTGGAGTAGTCGCTCTGGCCGCGGATGAAATAGCTGCCCATCGACTGGGCGCCCGACTCAACAGCGGCCGCATCGACACCGGCCCATTTTTGTCCGAGCTCTTCACGCTGCGCTTCGGGTAGTTCGTACCAACTGCTGCGCGGACGTGCGTAGTGGATCCAGATGGTGTTGTTCACAGTGTGACTCCCAAAACGTCGGCCATCGGGCGACGGCGACCGATGTAGTGCAGTGAGGTGGTGAATTTGAAGTCCGCGACCCGTTCATGAGTGGCCATCGCGTGGTCCAGCAGCGCGAGATCGGGAACTTCCCACATGCCGAGGTGATGCCAGCGACTGGCAGGATCCAGTCGATGCCTGCCGGCGATCGAGATACCGGATCCGACATCGGAGGCGAAGGCGACATCGCACTCCTTGTCGTATTCCAGGCGCTCGACTCCGGTGGCCTGCTGCCAGGCGTCGTTCCATTGCCACAGCGCGAAGAATGCCCACGGAGAAGCCGGATTGCGGCCAAGTGTGGAAGGCACGGGAGCGAACTCGCGCTTTCCTACCAACCACGAAGTACGGAACAACCGCGCCCAGCCCGCACGCTGGAGCCGTACGATTCCGGCGTGCGCCTGCTCCAGGTCGGGCGCCTCGAAGGCACCGACGACATCGACGTCGTGAGCGAAACCGGATTCATACAGCGACATCTCGTCGCTGCCGGTGAACATCGCATCGATCGAGAGCAGCCATCCTTCGGCGCGCAGCGCCCGGAGTTCTTGCGCGAGTGAATCCGGCGTGGCTGCGGTCGACTGACGTGCGGCGGTGAAGAACACGACCGCCCGTTCACCCTCGCCGAGGGCGAACAGATCGGTGGCGACGGTGACCTCGGTGGTCACCTCATCCGCGGCACTCACAGTGTCGCCCTGAACTTCTCGGCCGCCGTGACGAGGCGCTCCACCCGCTCCGGGTCCACGGGATTCCACCAGCGTCCGTCGACTTTGAGCCACTGGCCGACGATCGCACCGTCAGCGACGCCGAACAGGGTGTCGAGTTGATCGGGGTCCATTCCGGAGCCGACGATGACCGGCAGATTGGTCCCGGCGCGCACCTGGTTGACCTCGTCGGGCTGGGTCGGCGAGCCCGTGCGGGTTCCGGTGGCGATCAGCACATCGGCGTCGAACCACTCGGCGTCGGTGGCCTGCTCGGCGATATCCCGGTCGGCGGTGATCGCGTGCGCGCCGAACTTCACATGCACGTCAGCCAGGATGCGGACATCCTCGGCGTCGATCGCCTTGCGGTACCGCAGCGCTTGCGGCGCAGGGCCGTTGAGGAATCCCTCGTTGGCCACATAGGCGTTGACCCACTGGTTGGCGCGGACCCAGCGGGCGCCGGTGGCCTTGGCGACCGCAAGGCCAGGAATCACGCCGTTGGCCACACACGTGATACCGATCGGAACATCCACGGCGGCAGTGATTTCCATACACGCTGCGGTCAGCGCGGACACGGTCTCGGGTCCGATGTCATCAGGGCGCAGGAACGGCATGTCGGAAGCGTTCTCGACCATGATCCCGTCGATACCGCCCTCGGCCAGGCAGCGTGCGTCGGCGACCGCACGACGGTACACCTCGCGAACCGATTCACCCTGATAGCGCGGGGCGCCGGGGAGCGCGCCCAGATGTACGACACCGATGATCGGCTTGGCCTTCGGGAACAGTTCTCCCAGGGCGCTGGGCCGGGGCGGGTGAACCTGGGGTGGAGCAATCACTTGATCTTCCTTACTTGTTCTTCATCATCTGCTCGGCCACGCCGAGCACTTCCTCACTGGTGGAATAGCTGGTGATGCCACCGGCCCTGCGTACCGACAGACTGGCCGCGGCAACTGCAACATTCAGTGCCTCCACTGCGCCGTCGCCGCTTGCCCGCCGTGCCGCGTGCCAACCGGCCAGCGCATCGCCGGCTCCGGTGGTATCGACCACCGGGCGATCCAGGTCGGGTGGCGCAACCTCGATGGTGGAAGTTCGGGTGTGAAAGCGGATGCCCTGTTCACCAAGGGTTTCGACGACCTCGTCGGCACCCGTTGCCAAGATGCGGGCCACGGCGTCGGGCCCGATCAACGCTCGAGCCCGCTCGTTCACGAACACCGTGTGGCAGTCCCCGAGCCACCCCTCGACATCGGCGAAGCCCGTCGGCATGGTGGCCGGCTCCAGGTCGATGGAGACCGGCACCCCGCGAGACCTACACCGCGACAACAACAGTGTGGTGCCCTGATGGTCGTAGGCGGCGGTGTGCACCCACGCGGACTCGTCGAGGTCTATCGCGGAGACCGATTCCGCCGACGGATACATCGCCGCGTCCGGGGACAGGAACAGTCGTTTCTCGCCCCCGCCGTCGATCAGGATGATGGCTCGACACGTCTGCTGCGACGAGATGTCGACGTGGATCTCTATTCCCTCGGCGGCCAGCTGTTCAGGTAACGAGCGACCGGCCGCGTCGTAGCCGACGCTGGTGTAGAACCGCACCCGGGCCTTCGCGCGGGCTGCGGCAACAGCCGCGTTGGCGACCACGCCGCCGGGACCTTCGGCCAGTGCGTCTGCGACGACCTTCTCGTCGGGTCCCGGCAGGCGAAAGAACTGGACCGTGGTGTCCAATCCCGCGTCGCCGACGAACAGCACGTAGGGCGCGCTCATGGTCGGCTCAACTCGATCCGGTAGCGGTAGCGGTCGGCGCGGTAATGCCGAACCACGTACTCCAGCGGGATCCCCTCGTGATCACACGCTGTTCGGCGCGCCACCAGAACCGCGCTCCCGCCAGTGGTTTCCAGCGTGTCGGCCAGCGCGTCGTCGGCCACGCCGGCCTCGATGACCTCCCTGCCCGTGGTCACCCGCATGCCGCGCTCGCGCTCCAGCCAGACGTACAACGATGCGATGTGACGCGCCTCGGGTAGTTCGGCATCAGGGTGCAGCACTTTCGGGGACAACCACGATTCGCTCACCGCGATGGGTGCATCGTCGGCAAGCAGCACACGCCGGATACGGACCACCGGTTGTGCATCGTCGAGGCCCAGTTCGGCGGCCACTTCGTCGGAGGCGTTCACTGTGTCGACCTGTACGTCCCGGTAGCCGGGCTTGAGGCCACGCGCCTGCATATCCTCGTTGAAACTCGACAGCAGGTTCAGCGGTTGTTCCACCCTGCGGGGCAGCACAATCGACCCCCGCCCGGACTTCTGTTCGATCAGCCCGAGCTTGGCGAGATTGCCGAGCGCGGTTCGGGCCGTCGTCCGGCTGACCGTGAAACGTCGCCCGAGCTCGGCCTCCGAGGGCAGCGCATCGCCGACGCCGAACTCGCCCGCGTCCATGGACGCCTGTAACCGCTCGCTGATCTGAAACCACAGCGGTACCGGGCCCGGCACCAGATCATCGGTATCCCACGACATGGACATAACGTACAAACGTCATGACGTTTCTACAAGGGTTTCGCGGCAGATTTACTCGGCGTTTACCTCCGACGGCGGCCACACGTGACCACATCCGACGATCAGGCGTTTCGCCATGCTTGATCTAGATTCTCAAATCCACTGTCATACGACTGAGTGGGTGACCTGCGACGACTTCGATTCGTCTCACGTGATGTCACGGGCTTTGTCTCACATTCCTGTCGGATCCGACGGCGTCAACTCTCAGCTCGCCGGGACGCCGATCACCCAACGCAGCGCCACCGCACGTGTCAGCAGGGCCGTTACCGTGACCAAGAGTGCCGCACCCGGTGCGCATGCAGGTCCGCTACACGACCAGGGGACAGTTTCGACCTGACTTACCGGTGCGCTCAATGATTAAACGTCGTACCCGCGGAGCATCGCGATCGCAAGCCCGGAATACGTGGCCGCGATGTGTTCGGGGGTTTCCGGGCCTGTCTCGCGAAACCATTGCGGCAAGGACGTGCACATCGTAGCGATCGCGCGACCGGCAGCCCTGGGTTCGACCGTTTCCCATTGATTCTCGGCGATCGCGCGGTCGATCGCTTCGTCGACAGTGCGCTGCAGAGCATTGCGCGACTCGGCAATGCGGGAACGGTTGGCCGGAGTCAGGCTGCGCATCTCGCTGGCCCCGATGAAGGCCAGTTTCCGTCGGTGGGTGTGGTATAGGGCGAGTGCTTCGACGACGAGCTGGACCTCGCTCGCGCCGTCGGCCGCCTCAGCGCGGGCCGCTTCGACCCGTCGATGGAGTTCGTCCATGGTGATTTCCAGGGCCCGAACGAGCAGGCGCTGCTTATCGGCGTAGTAGTGATAGACGCCTGGAACACTCAGGCCCGCACGCTTGGCGATATCGCGCATGGAACTGCCGTGGTAGCCGGTGTCGACGAAGGCATCGATCGCCGCGGCCAGTGGAGGGTCGAGGTCCAGCGGCGGAAAGCTGCGCCAATCCCCCACCGGACGGTGGTCGGCCGACGCAACGCAATCGTTTCGCGTTGCCGCTGATGGCAACAGTTGCTCGACGGGCACATCGAAGACTTCGGCGAAACGCACCAGCCGCGCCACCGAGACTGCCGTCTTACCGTTCTCGATGGCACTGATCGTCGCCGGACTGAGCCGCATCCGTTCGGCCACCTCGCGGGCGGACAGCCCCACCTCGCGCCGAGTACTACGGATACGTGGTCCACAGTCATACGTCATCGCCACTCACTCTACCCATCAGTATTTCTGAATGTCCTTCAGTTCACGCTGAGACCTAGTTCTCAATTATGCTGAAAAAACTTGCAATACCGACGCTGCACATGCCACCCTTCACCGGGAACCGAGCGATTGTTCGGTTTGTCTGAACTATTGTTCGATTGAGGATCGCGGCATGGCTATCAATTTGACCTACTCGGCAGACGTATCTGCTCTCGTTGCGCGAACCCGTGCGTTCATCCGCGACCGCGTGCTGCCCATCGAGGATGAGCACGACGGTGACATCCATGCCGCGGGCGGCGACGAACTGCGCTGTCAACTCCAGGCCGAAGCACGCAACGCCGGCGTGTTCGCGCCGCACGTGTCCCCCGAGCTCGGCGGGCACGGTATGAACATGTCCGATCGGGCGCCGGTCTTCGAAGAGGCCGGATACTCGTTGTTCGGTCCGCTCGCCCTCAACATCGCCGCGCCGGACGAGGGTAACGCCCACCTGCTCGCGCAAGTCGCGACCGCTGATCAACGGCATCAGTTCCTGGCGCCCCTGGCCGCAGGCGACGTGCGGTCGGCATTCGCCATGACCGAGCCCTCACCCGGTGCGGGCTCAGACCCGGCGGCACTTCTCACACAGGCCCGGCGCCGCGGCAGTGATTGGATCATCAACGGGAGCAAGTGCTTCATCACCGGTGCCGACGGTGCCGGATTCTTCATCATCATGGCCCGTACGAGCGGCCAACCCGGGCAGCGTGGCGGCGCCACCATGTTCCTGGCCCCCGGCGATACTCCCGGCTTGGAGGTCAAGCGCCACATCCACACGATGGACCGGTCGATGATCGGTGGGCACTGCGAAGTGACCTTCACCGATCTCGTCGTACCGCAGGCAGCCGTCCTCGGCGAGGTGGACCGCGGATTCGATTACGCCCAGGTGCGATTGGGTCCGGCGCGGATGACGCACGTGATGCGCTGGCTCGGCACTGCCCGCCACGCCCACGACGCCGCCACCCGGTACGTCGCGGAGCGCCGTGCCTTCGGCAACCGCCTCGGCGACCTGGGGATGGCTCAGCAGATGATCGCCGACAACGAGATCGATCTGGCCGCCACCCGAGCCCTGCTGATCCGGGCCTGTTCGGAGCTCGATCGCGGCGAAACCGCCGCCCAGTCAACGTCAATCGCCAAGACATTCGCCGCCGAGGCACTGTTCCGCGTTGCAGACCGCAGTGTTCAACTGTGCGGCGGACTCGGAGTCTCGACCGAACTGCCAACAGCGCGCATCGCCCGCGAGATCCGGCCGTTCCGGATCTACGACGGCCCCTCAGAGGTTCACCGCTGGGCCATCGCCAAGCGCGCCATCCGCGCAGCTGTGGCGACATGACCACCGGAAGCCTGGACCTGGCAACGCTGCGCCGCTTCATGAAGCAACACGGCGTCGCGGTCGCCGGAGAACTGACTGCCGAGCCACTCGCCGGCGGACGGTCGAACGTCACCTGCAAGATCAGCGACGGCGACACCGTCTGGGTCCTACGGCATCCGCCGCTGACCGGCGCCACGCCCTCAGCGCACGATATGGCCCGTGAATTCACGGTCACCACGGCCCTCGAGGACAGCGCCGTACCCGTCGCCTCAGCCGTCGCGCTCGACGCAGCAGGCGAAGTGCTCGGTGTCCCGCTGAGCATTGTCGACTTCGTTGACGGCGAGGTGTTCCGGCGTCGCGAAGACTTGGACGCGCTTGATGATCGGGACGTCCGGACGCTGGCTGAATCGCTGATCCACACGCTGGCGGCTCTGCACGATGTCGACCACCACGCGGTCGGACTCGGTGACTTTGGGCGCCCGGACAGCTACCTCGCCCGTCAGGTGAAGCGGTGGGCAAGCCAATGGGAGCACGTCAAACCAGACGACCGGACGGATGTCACCGACTTGGTACACACGCTTCAACAGCGTGTGCCCACCGCCCCGGATACCGCGTTGGTGCACGGCGACTTCCGGATCGACAACACGATCATCAGTGGCGGCGGCAATCACTCAATTCTGGCGGTGGTGGACTGGGAACTGTCCACAATCGGAGATCCGTTGTCGGACGTGGCGTTGATGTGCGCGTACCGCCACCCCGCTTTCGACTTGATTCAGGGGCACCCGACCGCATGGACCAGCTCACGCTGGCCCACCGCTGATGAACTGGCCCACCGATATTCGGATGTATCCGGACGCGCTCTGATCGACTGGGATTTCTACCTCGGGTTGGCCAATTTCAAGATCGGGGTCATCGCAGCCGGTATCGCATTCCGCGACAGCCTTGCCACACCCGGCCGGGCGGAGGGCGAGTGTACCGCGCTCGCGGCGTCGGCCGAGTTCTTCGCCGCCGCCCGAGAGGTGCTACATGCGAGATAGGCACTTCATCAAAGCGATTCGATCGAAGGAAGACAGATTATGAGCGTACTCGACCGTTTCCGTATGCAGGACCGCGTGGTTATCGTCACAGGCGCGTCGTCGGGGCTCGGTGTTGCATTCGCGCGGGGGTTCGCGGAGGCGGGTGCGGAACTCGTTCTTGCTGCGCGCCGCACAGACAAACTCAATGCGACAGCTGCTTTGGTCACCGACGCTGGGCGGCGCGCTCTGTGTGTCCAGACCGATGTTGTCGACCCCGATCAGGTTCGGGCCATGGTCGATGCGGCGATGGCTGAGTTCGGGCGCGTCGATGTGCTGATCAACAACGCGGGCATCGGCACCGCATACCCCGCGACCAGCGAGACGCCCGAACAGTTCCGGGAGGTGATCGACCTCAACCTCAACGGCTCATACTGGGCTGCGCAGGCCTGCGCCAAGGTCATGCGGCCCGGCTCAGCAATCATCAACATCGGCAGCATCCTGGGAATCACCACGGCCGGCTTACCTCAAGCTGCATACAGCGCCAGCAAGGCTGCGACCATGGGCCTGACCCGTGATCTCGCACAGCAGTGGGGGTCGCGCAAAGGAATTCGGGTCAACGCTATTGCGCCAGGTTTCTTCACCTCCGAGATGACCGATCAGTACAAGCCCGGGTATCTGGAGAGCCTGACCCCGCGAATGTTGCTGGGCCGTACGGGAGATCCGGAAGAACTTGCCGCGACCGCCGTGTGGCTGGCCTCCGATGCCGCCGGCTACGTCACCGGACAAACCATCGTTGTCGACGGTGGCGTCACTATCACGTAGCGCCGCTGCCTTCAATTGCCCGCGCGCACGCGGAGCAGCGTGAGCGCCGCTGCCACTTCGATCGGGTTGCGCGCGAATGGTTTCGGCAACAGCTCGTCGATGCGGGCGAGGCGGCGATCAATGGTGTTACGGTGGGTGTACAACCGCTCGGCGGTACTCGTGCGGTTGAGTCCTTCGTCCACATATGCCAGTAAGGTCTGGTGCAACACCGGGCTGGCGTCCTTGAGTTCACCGAGAACGTCGGCAGCGAACTGGTCGGCAGACGACAGATCTGTCGATAGCAGATCCACCAGGTGGACATCCTCGTAGCGCACGATCGAGAGCCCTGAGCCCAAGCGAGCCAGAAGCCGTTGCGCTGCAGCGGCATCCATGTGAGTTCGACGGAAGCCGCTCACGCCTGTGGCTGCGCGGCCGAGTGCCACGCGCGCACCGCCGTGCCGTCGTCCCAGACGATCCGCGACGTCATCGACCGTCGGTGCGGTTTTCGCCGGTATCCACAGCCACAACGCGGCGGTGCCTGCGACCACCGTCAGCCGCCGTTCCGCTCCGCATGCTCGCATCACCTGTTCAGCGGCGCGTTCGAGCGCGCCGGCGTCCTTGTCGGAGTCGACCCAGACGACGACGCCGAGGTGCGATCCGGTCAGCGCATAGCCGAGCTGGGCCTCGGCACGCGATGGTGCGATGTCGGCGCCCTGGAGCAGCAGTTCGACCGTGGCGTAGCGCTGCAGCTGTGAGCCGCCGGCAAACTCTTCGCGGACGCGGCCCACGTGTTCCGCCAGCTCCTCGATGGAGTCGTCGACGAACGTCGTGAGAGAATTCCCGGATATTTCGATCAGTTCACGAAGGTGCCCTGCATCGTCGGTAGCGTCGAAACACGCGGCCAGCCACCACTTCCAGCCGACACGTTGCGCCGACCGCCACGACAGGACATCGTCGGTGGTGAGCCCCCGCAGGACGACGTCGCGCGCATACGTACGCATCTCGCTCCCCGCCGATGGAACGACCCGGCGCCCGGGTTCGGCGATGTTGGACGTCAGCCAATGCTTGAGATTGGCGACCGTCAGCCGTGCGTCCGCCTCCGCGAGCACCGGGTCCTCGGCGATCGCGCGGTATCGCGAGTCGCGCAGGGACGCCGCCGTCAGTTCGCCGGCCACTTCCGCGGACCCCGCCAGCATCATCTCGGCGAGTCCCCGGATCAGCTGCCGGACGGGCTCGGATGCATCGGGCCATAGTTGATCGGACGCCATGCTCCGAGTCTGCTCGTCATCGTGTCTCGCCGTCACGTAACCACCGAAGACCGAGTCCGCTACAGGCCGAGGTGGTCAGCAAGCTCCTGGTAGTCCACCATCCACAGGCCTGGCGAACCGACCGGGTACTGGGAGCGGAAGCCGAGGATGCGCTGGACGCGCTCCGGCAGGGTCGTCACCACGTCACGATCGACGAGGAACGGATAGGCCTCTTCGCCGACGAGGTAGCCGGGGTTGAACGCGAAGGACACCGCGCGACGGTATTCATCGGTGGTGACGTTCGCCCCGCCACCGTGAGCGGTCTTGCCGCTGAAGAAGAGAGCGTCGCCGGCCTTCATGGTCGCGGGGACCGTCTGCTCGGGCGTGCCACGATCCTGGAAGTCGGGCCAATGGTTACTGCCCGGGATGACGCGGGTGGCGCCGTTCTCCTCGGTGAAGTCGGTGAGGGCGATGAGGAAGTTCAGGGTGACCTCGGGACCAGCCGGGCCCATACCCACGAAGGGGAACCAGTTCTCCAGGTCGCGGTGCAGCATCTGCGCCCGGTTACCGGGGCCGATCTCGATGACCTGGGCGGTCGTCATCCAGTAGGTGCCGGATTCCTCGAGGAAGGCCGCTTCGCACAGGGCGTGGACCAGGTCATGGTCGATGATTTCGTGTCGGAAAACCGTGCTGTGGCTGACCAGGTTGGTGAGGCGCTTGGTGTTGGCGCCGTGGAACTCGTTGACGATCTCCAGTTCGTGCTTTCCGCCGGCAGCCAGCGCGGTAAGGGGGGTCTCGATCTCGGCGTTGAACCGGGTGACCTGCTCGGAGGTGAGCAGACCCTCGATGATCACCCCGCCGTCCTCGGCGACGACGGCGCGGATGTCCGCGAGATCCGCGGTGTGCGGAAGCTTCCTGAGGTTCGATACTGCGGTTGTCATCGCCTTATCTCTTTCTGCGAGTTGCGGTTTGAGCGGAACGCCAGGTGGGTGATATGACGTACGTCTCACTATCGCCGCTGCGTTGGGGGGTGTGCCACGGCACCTCTCAACCAATCACGTGGCCGGACGGTGCATATTGCACCTATCTGTGCGCGGGGTCGGCCAACTGTCGTTTGAGCTCGAATTTCTGGATCTTGCCGGTGGCTGTCTTGGGGAGTGTGGTGAACTCGATCCGGTCCGGGACTTTGAACTTCGCGACGCGGTCGAGCAGGTGGGCTCGCAGTTCCTCCCGTGTGACGGCGGCACCGGGGCGTAGCGCAATGAACGCTGCCGGCCGCTCACCCCAATGTTCGTGAGGCATGCCGACCACCGCGGCCTCCAGGACCGCTGGGTGTTCGAGGATGGCACTCTCGATTTCGACCGAGCTGATGTTCTCGCCGCCGGAGATGATGACATCCTTTGCGCGGTCGCGGATCTCGAGGTAGCCGTCGGGGTGACGGACCGCGAGATCGCCACTGCGGAACCAGCCGTCCGGCACAGCTGCCGCAGTGGCGGCCGGATCTCGGTAGTACTCAGGCGTGACGTTGTTTCCCCGCAACGCGATGTCGCCGATACTCACGCCGTCGGCGGGCACGTCCCGGCCCTGTTCGTCCACCACCCGCACGGGGTCGGCGACGATGTTGCCGACGCCCTGGCGCGCATTGAGACGATCACGCTCATCGTCCGGCGCGCAGTCCCATTCCTGCTTCCACTCATTGATCACGGCCGGGCCGTAGGTCTCGGTCATCCCGTAGAGATGGGTGACCGCGAGGCCGCAGGCGCGGGCCCGCGCGAGCAACGCAGGTGCTGGCGGGGCACCGCCGGTGGCCACCCATACGGCACGTTCCGGTCGCGTCGTAGGCGGCTCCGAGGTGACCGTCGACAGGACTGTCGGTGCCGCGCACATGTGGGTGATCGCGTGCGCGTCGACGGCGTTCCAGATTGCATTCGCCTCGACCTTGGGTAGGCACACGTGGGTGGCGCCGACCGCGGTGACCGCCCAGGTGAAGCACCATCCGTTGCAGTGGAACATGGGCAGCGTCCATAGGTACGACGAGTTCAAGTCCATACCCGAGTGGAAGGCCATGGCCAGCGCCTGCAGATAGGCGCCGCGGTGGGTGTACACCACACCTTTCGGCTTGCCCGTGGTGCCGGAGGTGTAGTTGATGGCCAGCGGTGCGAACTCGTCGTTCGTCGAGGCGTCGACCGGCGCGGCCGACGCCACGTACTCCTCATATCGTTGGCTGCCGGCGATCACCTTCACGGGTTCAATTCTTCGGCCGCCGGCCAGCTCCGACGCCTCCCTCCCCACCCCGATCAGCGTGTCCGTGGCGATCAACGCCTCGGCTCCGCTGTGCTCCAGGATGTACGCGATGTCCGCCGCACTCAGGCGAGCGTTCAGCGGCACCAGCACGCCCCCGGCGTACGGCACTGCGTAGTGCGCTTCGAGCATTTCCAGGGTGTTGTGCGACAGCACCGCGACTCGATCGCCCGGCCGCAGCCCGTCGGCCACCAGTGCGCCGGCGAACCGCCGGCAGCGGTCATATAGATCGCGGTACGTAAGCTCGCGCAAACCGTCGATGACGGCGATCCTGTCGCCGTGGACGGCCGCGGCTCGATCAAGGAAGCGAACTGGCGTCAGGGCCGATACCGCGTGCGTCACTACGCTCCCTCCGCACGCAACCGCGTGCCCCTCGACGCCACGGCACGGGCGGGCAGGTCGCCCATGGACACCAATCCGCTGGGCGCGTCGATGACCGCCGTCGCGACGTTGACCGCCGCGGCGATGGTGCTCACGAACGATTCGAAACCACTCGGCGACGTCAGCTCGATCACCTGGTCCGCGCCTTCGATGCGGTAGTCGTCACCTGCGGTGACGGAATCGCCGGGGTCGAAGAAGCCGAACATGATCTCCAGATCGATCACCGCACGGCCGCCGCGGAGTCCGCGAGCGGTGTGGGTGACAGCCGCGATCTGGCCGGGTTCGACGGTGATGTGCCGGCCGGTACGAGTGGTCTCGCTGACCACCGCGGGTGCCACCCGGCCGACCTCGATCGTGTCCAAGGTCCAGCCGAGGCCGCTCGCGAGCGCGCTGATCGATTGTTCGAATCCGTAGTGGCCGACCACGGTGCCGGATGTCTGTGCGGCACTGAACTGTTCGGCCGTGAGGCCGATACCGAACTTCGACAGGATCGCCCCGTACCGCGACATGTTCGTTCGGCGACGGATGATCACGCGATCGACGCGCTGGGTGAGCGCGGTCAGCAGCAGCGGCAATGTGTCCATGAGGATGCCGGGGTTCGCCCCGGTGCCCAGGACGGTGACGCCGTGCGCCTTGGCCGTGTCATCCAGATGCCGCGCAAGCTCGGGGTGACTCGACCACGGATACGCCAGCTCCTCGCAGATACTCATGACGTTGTACGACCGCTCGAGGAGCGGCGCGATGGTGTCGGCGACGTGGTTCAAGTCCGAGGTCGTCGCGACAATCGCCAAGTCGGCCGGCGGCAGGCATGCGGGATCATCGACGACGGTCACTCCGATCTCGCCGCTTCCGGCGAGGCCGCCGAGATCTGTGCCGATCACCGCGGGATTGCGATCCGCGGCACCGACGATGTGCACATCGGTGCGTTGCAGCAGGGAACGAGCAATGGCGAGACCCGTGGCCCCGAGGCCCACCAACACGATTCGTTGTGCCACGTCGCTATTCCTGCTGTCCTGCGGCGGGCCGTAGTTTCCCGACGGCGGGTCCGAGCGCGAAGGCAGCTATCAGGGATCCGATGATGACTGCAGCCACGGTTGTGCTGTTTCCGGCAAGCAGGTCGAGGTTGAGCAGCATGATCGCCAGGATCGCGAGCAGCCCCGCCAGGCCGAGCAGCGGCGCGATCAGCGTGCGCACGACCGTTACCCCATGGGTTTCACGGCGGAAGTAGGCCAGGACGGCCGCGCAGGTGAGGATGAGCAGCACGACGTAGCCGATCGAACCCAGCCCCGATGTCCACGTGTAGGTCTCGCTCATCGGGTCCAGCCCGATCGCGGTGCCGCCGGCGAGCACGGCGCCGGTGACGACCGCGACGGCCACCGCACCGCGGTGCGGCGAACCGTGCTTCGGGTGACTCGCCGCGAGTGCGGTCGGCAGCAGGCCGCGGGACGCCAGCGAGAAGGTGTAGCGGGCGAGGATGTTGTGCCAGGTCAAAGCCGCCGCGAAGGTGCTGGTGACGAACAGTGCCACGGTCAGCTCGGCACCTACCCGGCCGAGGAACTGCAGCGCTACGGCCGAAAGCAGGCCTTCGGGATCGGCTGTCGCGGCCTCGACGACTCGGCTGTCGCCGACTCCACTGATCACCGCCCACGAGGCGAACGTGTAGAAGAGTCCCACGACGATCACCGAGATGATGGTGGCGCGGCGCACCGTCCGGTCGGGGTCACGCGCTTCGTCTCGGAACACCGCCGCCGCCTCGATGCCGATGAAGCTGAGCACGGCGAAGATGAGTCCCACCCCGGGTGCGCCACTGAGTATCTCCTTCAGCGAGACCACACCGTGGGACAGGCCCTCGGGTCCACCGCCGCGCGCAACGATCGACAAGTTCAGCGCGAGCACGATGCTCACCTCCGCGACCAGGAGGACGCCCAGGACTTTGCCGGACAACTCGACATCGCGGTAGCCGAGTAACGCGGTCATCGCCAGTCCCACACCGGCCCACAGCCACCACGGCAGTCCGGGGCCGCCGTAGGACGTTACGAGCGCGTCGGTGCCGATCCCGAACAGAATGAACAGCCCGACGAAGATGCACGTATACGACAGAATGGCCAGGTACCCGGTGCCGATCCCGGCGGCTCTGCCCAAGCCCGCATGCACGTAGGAGTAGAACGCTCCCGCGGAGCGGACGAACGGTGTCATGGTGGTGAAACCGATGACGAAGAGAAGGAGGACGGCGAGGGTCGCCACGTAAGCGATGGGTAGACCCGCGCCGTTTCCGACGGCGAAGCCCAGCACCATCGGCCCTCCGACCACGCACAGCGGGGCGGCGCCGGCGATGATCATCAGGGAGATCGAGGCGACACCGAGCTTGCCGGTCAGGCGGGACGTAACGCTTGGTGCAGTGGTGTCTTCGTTGGTCACCGGAGCGGTGCTCTTGTTGGCCGTGGTATCCATCGTCAGAACCTGATCACCGAGCGGATACCGACGCCGCGCCTCATCTCGTCGAACGCATCATTGATGTCCGCCAGGTCGATGACGCGGGTCACCAGTGAGTCGAGATCGATGCGGTTGTGCATGTAGTGCTCGACCAGCAAGGGGAAATCGGTGGCGGGCTTGCTCGAGCCGTAGTTCGAGCCGATGAGGGAGAGCTCTTGATCGGACATGACGAACGGATCGATCGTGATCTTCATGCCGTCTGCCACCTGCCCCGCCACGACGGCGGTACCGCCACGCGCCAAGACCGCGTAGGCGGCCTCGATGGTCTGTGGCAGGCCGATGGCCTCGATGGCGACCTCGACGCCTCGGCCGTCGGTGAGTTGTGCGACCCGCTCCGCCAGATTATCGAGAGCGCTGTTGACGACTTCGGTGGCTCCGAAAACCTTTGCTTGCTTGAGCTTTTCGTCGGAGATGTCGGCGGCGATGATCTGCCGTGCACCGACAAGGCGCGCACCTTGAATCGCGTTCAGTCCGACGCCGCCGCACCCGATGACCAGCACGGTGTCACTCGGGCGCACTTTGGCGGTGTTGACCGCTGCTCCGACGCCGGTGGTGACGGCGCAGCCGATCAGCGCCGACTGTTCGAAGGGGGCGTCATCGCGGATGGCGATCGCACCCGATTCGGGCACCATGACGTACTGGCCGAAGGTGCCGAGGCCGGCGAAGCTGTAGACGTCCCCGCCCTCGGATGTGGTGATCCTTGACCGGCCGTCGAACGAGAGGTGGTTGGCCGAATGTTGGTGGACCATGTCGCACAGGACGGGCCGGCCGCTGATGCAGTACCGGCAGCGGCGACACGAAGGTGTCCAGGACAGCACAACGTGATCGCCCTTCTCCAGGGTCGTCACTCCTTCCCCCACGCTCTCGACGATTCCGGCGCCTTCGTGGCCGAGAATCATGGGAGCAGGCACATCCCATTCACCGAAAAGTACGTGGAAATCACTGTGGCACAGACCAGTTGCCTTGAGCCGGACGAGTACGTCTCCGGGTGGCGGGGTCGACGGGAGTGACACGGTTTCGATGGTCAGCGGCGCGTTCGGCGTCCTGAAGACCGCGGCGTTGAATTCGATGGTCATGACGGATGCCCTTTCACTGGGAAGCAAGGATTCAGAGGTGGCAATTGCGGTCAGGTGCGGACGGTGCGGATGAGCTTCTTGTTGGCGAACTCGTCGATACCCGCCCTGCCGAGCTCGCGGCCGAAACCGGATCGCTTGACGCCGCCGAAGGGGAGTTCGACGCCCTCGAGGCCGACCCCGTTGACGAACACCATTCCCGCTTCGAGCGCCCGCGCGATGCGATCGGCCTGCTCGGAATCGGTAGTGAACACGTAGGAGCCGAGCCCGAACAGGGTCGCGTTGGCGAGATCGACGGCCTCGTCCTCGGACCCGACCTTGTAGAGGGTGGCGACGGGGCCGAACAGCTCCTCGGCCGCGGCAGGCGAGGCCGGATCGATGCCGGTCAGGACGGCGGGCGGGAAGTGCGCACCGTTACGCTCGCCGGCCGCGGTCAGTGTCGCACCGGCTGCGACGGCGCGCTGGACCTGCTCATCGAGGCGCTCGGCCGCCGCGACCGACGACAGCGGGGCGAGCCCCTGCGCCTGGGCGAGCGTGCGCTCGGTGAACTTCTCGACGAAGGCGTCGTACAACTCGTCGATGATGATCATGCGCTTGGCGCCGTTGCACGCCTGGCCCGTGTTCTCGAAGCGCGCCTCGATCGCGGCGTCGACGGTGGCGTCCAGGTCGTCGGTCGAGAGCACGATGAACGGGTCCGAACCGCCGAGCTCGAGCACCACCTTCTTGAGGTTGCGGCCGGCGACCTCGGCGATCGCCGCTCCGCCCCGCTCAGAACCGGTGAAGGAGACGCCGTGCACCCGGTGGTCGGCGATCGCGGCGGCGATCTGCTCGTGGGTGGCGAAGACGTTGACGTAGCTGCCTTCGGGCCAGCCGGCGTCGGTGAAGATCGCCTGCAGGGCCGCGGCCGATTCCGGGCACTGCGGTGCGTGCTTGAGCACGATGGTGTTACCCAGCACGACGTTCGGACCGGCGAAGCGCGCGACCTGGTAGTACGGGTAGTTCCAGGGCATCACACCGAGCAGGACGCCGATCGCCTCGCGCCGGATCACGGCGCTGCCCGCGCCGTCGAGCAACTCGATCGGCTCGTCGACGAGGAACTTCTCCGCGTTGTCGGCGTAGTACTCGTAGATCGCGGCGCAGAACTCGACCTCACCCACCGACTGGTCGAGAGGTTTGCCCATCTCGCGGTGGATGATCCGGCCGAGCTCGTCCTTGCGCTCGAGGTGCAGCTGCGCGACCCTGCGGATCAGCGCGGCGCGCTCGGCCACCGTACCCTGACGTGCGCGGGCGTACGCGGCGGTCGCGCTCGCGAGTGCGGCCTCCATCTCGGCGTCCGTTGCGAACGGGTAGCTCTCGATGGCCTCGCCGGTCGAGGGGTCGGTCACGGCGTACATGGGCATGTTCACGTCGCAGGCTCCTGTTCGTGGTCGATGGAATTCCGATGCAGTACCGCATCGAGGTGCTCGCGCAGCGCCCTGCGGTCGAACTTGCCGGAGGCGTTTACCGGCAGTGCGTCGTACACGATCCATCGGTCGGGGATCGCGTAGTCGGGCAGGCACGTCCGGAGAAAACCGACGAGTTCCTGTTCGTCGAAGGCCGCGCCGGCGCGAGTCTCGATGGCGGCGGCGATGCGCTGCTGGAGGATGTCGTCGGCATACCCGAAAGCACATGCGGCCGCGATGGTTTCGTGACGAGCAATGTGTGACTCGACGAACGTCGGCATGATCTTCTCGCCGCCGCGGTTGATAACGTCATCCGCCCGGCCGTGCAGCCACAATAGGCCGTCGTCGTCGATTCGACCGACATCGCCGGTGCGCAGCCATTGCCCGGTCATTTTCTCGGAACTCAGACCTGGCTCGTCCCAGTAGCCGAGCATGCGCGTCGGACCGCTCAGCCACACTTCGCCCAACCCGCCGGGTGCCACGTCATCACCCGAATCGTCGACGATGCGCAACGCGACACCGGGTAGCGGCAATCCCACGGATTCGGCTTTCGTGGCGGCCAGGTCACTGGGCAGGAACGTGCACACCGACGTGAACTCACTCAGGCCGTACGCGTGCACGAGCCTCAGGTGCGGCCATCGCCGCTGCAGCTCCTGCACCCAGGCCTCGGGCATTGCGCTGCCGCCGTACATGATTACGCGCACGCCGGCGAAGATCACGTCAGCGTCGTGGTGGAGCATCAGCATTCTCAGCATGCTGGGCACCGCCGCGAGGAACGTCGCCGGATGCGCTATCAGCTCCGCCGCCGCGTCCGCGGTCCGATAGCGCCGCAGTAGGCTTGTCGTCCCGCCGGAGGCGACCATGTGCGCCAGCTGATCTGCAAAACCTGTGTTGTGAAATATCGGTACCATGATCAGAGTGCTGTCGTCCGGCCCCGTTTCGAAGTAGTTCGAGAACGCGTGCGCCAGCTCGGTCATCGCGGCGCTGCTGATGACCGCGCCTTTGGGAGTTCCAGTGGTACCAGAGGTGAAGCTGATGAGGGCAGGGACATCCGCATCCTCCGAATGATGTTTTACAACAACCGATTCGAGTCTGCTGTTGTCGATCTCCGCTAGAAGCACCGTCAGCTCCAGCCACGGTGTGCCGGTCAGCTCGACCAAATCGGTCCCGCCAAAGCCGGGATCGTGAAGCACCAACGTGGCATCGACTTTGGCGACCTGCGCGGCGACCTGGCTCTGCGCGAGGCGGGTGTTCATCGGAACAACGATCACCTGGGCGCGGTGGCAGCCGAGAAACGCGACGACCCATTCCAAGCTGTTCTCACCCAGCAACACCACGCGATCGCCCACGTGAACACCGCGATCGTGAAGCACGGCGCCGAAGCGCGTCAGAGCAGCGTCGAGCTCAGACCAGGTCAGAGTCGTCCCGCCGCAACGCAATGCGATGGAACGCGGTTGCGTTGCGGCCCAGTGGGTCACAGCGCCGGAAAGGCTCACGGGTTCGGTTTCCACGAAGCAGTTCATCGCGGAACCTCAGACACCGGCCGGTGAGACATGCTGCGCGGCGTCGTCTGCTGCGAGGATTTGGATGCCTGGACCGAAACCTCCGAGCGAGCGCCCGATACGCTCGAATTCGGCGAGCGCGAACTGCCACGGCAGGACCTCCGGGCCCCACGCCCCCGGCGGCGGAGTTTGCTTGAGCGCCGACAGTGCGGCGACCGCAGCACCGAGACCCGTACCCCGCGACATCGGCGCATCGTCGACCAGCGCCAGCGCCCCCTGAACACGGGAGCCGTCGAGCGCTTGAATCAACAGCGCTGTCAACGCCTTACCCACTTTCGGCGTGGCGGCGGCCTGGTGCCGGGCCCACATCAGTTTCCACAGGAACTCGGCCGGCTCGACATCGTGGTCGGCGATATCGACCAGGACGTCGCTGTGGCCGAATCCGATGCGGCCCAATGTCGAGAACGCCGCGTTGGCCCAGTCGGGGCGCAGCGATCCCTTGCAACTTGCGTTTCGCAGCTGGGGAAAGAATCTGGCGAGTGTCCGCGGTTCGGGGTGCGCGGTGTCATAGGCCTCGATGACACCGAGCGGGTCGGGGAAGGTGAACGTGCCTGCGGTTTCGGGCACGAATCCCGGCGACTGCACCCACTGCCCGTCCCGCCACACGGGGCACGGCGTGACCGCCATGTGGAGCATGTGGCGCAATGGCGCCAGGCCGCCGGGGTCGCGTTCGTGGGTCGCCCACACCACCTGGATGCCGTCGCTGTCGGGAAACTCGTCGAGCAGGCGAGCGGCGCACCAGTTCGATACCCCGGGCGACCAACCGGCACCGCTGATGAGCGCGACGCCCGCGTGCCGGGCATCGGCGTCCAGCGCCAAGACGGTCTCGGTGGCCTCGAGATCGTCACCGATGTCGATGTAGGTCGCGCCCGCGCGAAGAGCAGCTTGGGCCAGTCCGTCGGAGCCGGCGAAGAACGGCCCGGAGAGGTTGAGCACCACGTCGACACCATCGAGATCCACCGCCTCCTTGGTGACGTCGACGATGCGGCCGCGGACACGCGCGGGATCGAGCGCCTCGGCGCGGTGCAGGGCTTCGGGTGCCCGGTCCATCGCCAGGAAGTCGGCGTCAGGCAACTGCTCGAGCAGAATCCGCAGAGCTGCGGTCCCCATTTGCCCCAGGCCGGCTACACCTACTGCCACCATGTCGAACCCCTTCTCGATTGCTTCTCACCCACCGGAACTGGACGAACGAACATTCGTTAAGCTAGTGGGGGGTACAGCGTCCGTCAATAGGGGAAGCCAAAAAATCCTCTCGCCGAACGTTTGCACCACCGACGACACTGCTCATACCGCTGAGTTCGGCCCGCGCTCGAGCGCCGTAACCTTGGACCCGACCCGCTACCTGGAGGACAGATGACGACCGCACGGGGAACCTCGGCTCGAAACGCCGCGAGCCCTTCGGAGCTTGACCGCTCAGCCGCCATCGCGAACCTCGGCCGGGTCTTCGATTTGCGTGTCACGCGCGAGAGGATCCTGGCGGCGGCCATCACCAGCGTCGCCGATCACGGATTCGGCGCGTTCACGGTCCGGGAAGTCGCGACTATCGCCGGCATCAAAGCGCCCGGACTGTACAGTCACTTTCCCTCGAAGGAAGCGATCCTCACCGAGGCGGTGTCCCGGGTGCTCGGCGACTTCCTGGACACCTCAACACAAGTCACCGGCCTCGATCCCGAGGATGATCTGCGCGAGACGGTACGCCAGCACGTGCTGTATCAAATGCACAACATGGATATCGCCCGGGTAGCGGATCTCGTTCTCTACACCGCCACCGCCGGCCAGTTCCTATCGACCGACGACTACGACAGGCTGCTCTCCCTGCAACGCGCGCACCTCGACCTGGTGCGCGATCGCGTGACCGCCTTCGCGCCCGAGGTATCTCCAACTCGGGCCACCGTTGCCTCGATGGCCGTCATCTCGATGTGCGATCGTGTCGCGAGCTGGTTCCCGGCAGACGGCGCACTGAGCCCCGAAGAACTGGCCGATCTGCACTGGCAGCTGGTACGCGCCATGCTCGTCGGATTCAAGCCGGAGCACTCCTAGCCGGAGGGGTGCATCCTGCACCCCTCCCCGACGGAAGCTGGTGCGCACTGCCGTTGTGACTCGGGTCACCGGGTGGCGATAGTGGTCCATCACTGTGCGGATACCCCTCCGCGAGTCGGACGTCGAGAGGATTCAACGCCGTGAAGGAACTCGTCTTCCTGGCGGCCGCCATCTGGTTGGCTGTGGTCGGTTACTACTTCGGATGGAAATTCATCCAGAACTACCGCAACTACCTGCTCGGCCTCGAATGGCTGATCGTCGGGGTGTCAGCCAGCAACTTCCTCGTCGGATCTCTGCTCGGCGCAGCCGAGGGCGGAATCGCTTATGACATCTCGTTTTTCCTCGACGCGTTCTCCCGCTCAGTCGGTTTCACGCTCATCCTCGTCCTGGGCCTGATGGCCGTCACCCACCACTACAAACCGACCATCGCCGTCGAGATCGGCGTTTTCGGACTCGCCATCGTCGCCGGCGTGTTGCTGCGGAAGTTCCACGACGAGACGCTCCACATCGTCCCCGCGACGTTCTATCTCGTGGTCAACCTGCTCACGACGGTGTTCTTGGCGTATTTCGCCAAGAAGCTCTGGGGTATCGGTGCCCAAAGGCTTTCCATAGCAACCGGTTTGGTCACCGTCGCGGCAACGACCATTGCGATCACCTACGACTTCCTGCCCCTCCCCTTCGACGACCAGAACCGCACGTTCTTCTACACCGCGGCGCTGGCGACGTGGGGCACACAAGGGCTCGTCTACTTTCTCGCCTACCGCGCACTGCATTCTCACAACGTGGCCGCGGCCGCGGAGACCCGCCAGAGCCCACAGGACGGCGCTCGGGCCCGTTGAGAATCCCGTCCCGAACCTTGCCGCGCCGGTCAGCGCCGGTGTCGAGCGCCGCGGACGGCTCGTCAGCATGGGCGCGCCGGTTCTCGTCGCGAAGGTCCCTGCGGGCCGCCTCACGACCGCAATTTGTCGACCTCGTCCGCAATCCGGTCGATCGTCCACAGCGCACGTGCACCGAGTGGGCCGAATTGCGGGTTGGGCGGGAAGTGGCTTCGGTCGTACCAGACAGCTCGCAAGTCCTCGTGCATCTCATCGCCCGCCAACCGATCGGCCAACAGCGAGCCGAGGTAGGGCGCCTGAGTCATGCCGTATCCATTGCACCCGTTGGTGTAGAGAACCCGAGAGTTGGATTCGCCGGCGACCGGGAGCAGCGTCGGCGACATCCCGATCCAACCGCCCCAGGTCTTAGTCGGAGCGACATCGCGCAATGAGGGGAACGCCTCGCGGAAACCGCGCAGCAGGTCCTTTGCGACTGCCGGGTCTGTGGTCCTGGCGCCCAACGGGCCTTGCGGCGCTTGGACGTTGCGGGTGCCGAAAACGATGGTGTTATGCGGCGTCTTCCGAAAATTCGAGACGATGAGGTTGTTCGAGACGAAACCTGCTGGGTTCGTCCACCCGGTGCTATCCAAACGCTCCGGGTCAATCGGCTCCGTCTCCAGCAAAGACACCCACACGGGGGCGGCCAGGCGGGGCGGCGCGAACGGCAGATCGGCCGAATAGCCGTTGGTGGCGAGCAGCACCCGGTCGGCGCTCAGCTTTCCACCCGGCACGGTGATGACGACCGAGGACCCGCTGGATTCCAGATCCTGCACCGGAGTCTGCTCGTAAACCCTTGCCCCGGAAGCTAGGAGCACATCCCGCAAGCCAAGCGCATACTTGCCGGCATTGCACAGGCCGCCGTGCGGTTCGTACACTCCGCCGACGTACGCGTGCGGCAACCCAAACTCGCGCCCGTCCACATATTCGGCGTCAGCGCCGAGGGACCGAAGAGTCTCGGCGGCACGCTCAGCATTCTTCGCCCGGTGGCGTGTCGTGCTGGCCATGCTGACCCAGCCGACGCGGTTGTAGTCGCAGTCGATCTGGTGGCTTTCGATCAGATTCTCCGCGAAACTCAGCGCCGATTTGCCGAAGCGCATAACTCCGGGCAACCGGCGCCGGTGCACTGCGGACAGCATGCGTGGATCACCGCTGAGCGCATCAGTGAGGTATCCACCATTGCGCGAGCTTGCCCCCCAGCCACAAATTCCGGCCTCGAGCACCACCACATCGACGTCACGCTCAGCCAGCCGAACGCCGGCGGCCATACCGCCCACGCCAGCGCCGATAATCGCCACATCACAACGGATTTCGCCCTGCAGAGGTTGAGCCGTCACCTCCGGCCGATCCACCCATCCCGTATCAAACAGGTATTCCATACCAGTCCCTTTCATCGAAGCCTCTGGCCCCCACACTAGGGACGGTCAATCAACGACGTCATCGTTGCCGCGACCATCTTTCGCATGTGAAAACAGTGTCTACGTCACATCTGTCGAGTCTGATTTCCGCTGCAAGCGATGGCAGCAGCGGCACGACACTGCGGCCCGCAGCGACTCCGGCTTGACGCACCAGAATCCCCCACGGGGTGTCAGAACTCTGTTGACCGAAGCCTCCTCCAGCGATCGAGTTACAACAGTCGTTTCGAAGTGGCCTTGGAGCGTTCAAAGCCGATGAGGACTACGAGGTCGGCCAAGTCACGTGGATTCCCCAGCGATTTGCCAGTGAGCTCCTCAATCTTGTTGAGCCTCTGGCGCACCGTGTTGGGATGTCGATCAAGTGCGAGAGCGGTCAGCCGCACAGACCCCTTGCAATCGAGCCATTTCTCGAATGTTGCCAGGAGGTGCTCTCGAGTCACCTCCGGTAGCTGCAAGACTTCATGCAGACTCTGCTCGCTGAGCAACCGCAGTACCTCTGGAGATGCCGCAACGGCCGTTGTGTTGGTCACGTTATCGCCGAAGACGACCACGCGCTCACGCTCGTTCGTCGTCTCGGCAGCAAGTTGGGCCAGTCGCCAACCCTTCGGAATCTCCAGCGCAGAAACCGGAACGCTGATGCCTGTACTCACAGCTCCTAGTCGGACAAACGCATCTTTCAGCTGTATGGCGCCGCTTTGACCCTGAACAGCGATGATTCCGACCTGCGCTACCGCGTCTAACCGCCACGCCGAATCAAAAGACTCACGGCGCAGCAAGTTCTCGATATTCGGCAGAGGCGCGTCGCCGAGTTGTGAAACAAGCACGACAGCCACGCAATAAAACGGAGCCGGCGCGATCATCAATTCGTTCAGCCTGGCAAAAGTTGTGTCCGGATCCGGCATAGCACCGGCCAGAAGCGCATCGACTAGCACGGCATTGCGTTGGGAACGCAGCATCTTTCGGTTAGCCTCTACCTCCCGATACGCCCCCACCAGTGCCTCATCGATCTGGCTCATCAACTCCCAGTGCTTCGCGGTCACATCGACGGCAACTTCCATGGATACCGCTCGCCTCCGCAAACTGACCAACAGGTGTCGCCAATCCGAGTCGAAGATCATCCGTCGCAATGTCTGCGCGTCTGTAAGGGCAATCTGCGCCTCGCAGCAGCGCACTCCGAGGCTGCGGGCCAGCGTCAGGTCCGGCGGGCGGCCTTCCCGCAAGGACGCAATCATCTCGGCGTTGAGGCGCAGGATCCCGTCCAGAACCTCCGAAAACGGCATTCCTTCGCGCTTCTCAGAGAATCCGACAATCGAATCTCCCGCGCGTTCGGCAACTTCTGTGACGCGCTGAACATGCCCGTCTGCGACGATATCGGCTAGCAGAATTCTGGCATCTACCGACGTGCTTCCAACACCGTCATCTGCCACACGACCATGCTAACTAGTGGGAGTCGAACGGTCATCGGCCTGTTCACCGCAGACTGGCGTACTGCCTTCCGGGCCCCTCCTTTGCCCCTCGTTTCGCCTCTCCGCAGATGCCGACCGATCCCAACAGAGCCATCACACCACCCACCGACCATTGATCACGGGGTGCACCCTGCACCTCTTTGCACCAAAAGTAGGTGTGCACCGTGGTGGTGGCCCCGAGCCACGGCTGGCCAGACTGGACCCGTCAGTTGCGAGATATGCGGATTGCCAGAGCAATCTGTTGCATGGGGCAGTTCATCACTACGCGGGCTCTGACCGATGCTGCCGCCCGCCGCATCTCGCATCGTCCCAACCGCGCGAGCGATGGAGGAAAACAGTGAAAGAGCAAAACGTGTTGACGTCACCCGAGGGCGGCTCCGAGGTCGATGTCGTGATCGTCGGTGCGGGCTTCGCCGGCCTGAGCGCCGCGGACCGGCTCGTGAACATGGGGGTGTCAGTCCTCGTCATCGAAGGTCGCGACAGGGTCGGGGGCCGATCGTTCTCAGGCAAGGTGGCAGGGGTCAAGGTCGACTTGGGTGCAACGTGGGTTGCGGAGCGTCACACCGCGATCCGCGATCTCATGGCGCGCTTGGGATGTTCGCTCACCCCGCAGTTCGATGAAGGCCTCAACGTGCTGTGGATGGCCCGGCAACGCCAGACCTACACGGGCACGCTGCCGACAGTCGGTCCCGTGGACGTGGAGGATCTGGGCCGCATCCAATTGGCGCTGAACACATTGCTCGAGACCATCGACGTCGATGCGGCGTGGACATCTCCTGACGCCGGAAAGCTCGACGCGATGTCGTTCGGCGAATGGCTCGACCAACAGCAGGCGACGACCAGTACACGTGCGCTGATGTACATCGTCACCAGGGTGCAGTGGGGCTGCAGCCCGCTCGACGTGTCGCTGCTGCACGTGTTGCGCTATATCCAGGCCGTGGGCGGGCTCGATCACATGCTCTCCGTCGAAGGCGGACAGCAGGGATATCGCGTCATCGAAACCACTCAAGAGATCGCCAGGCGGCTCGCTGAACACCTCGGCGACCGGATTGTGCTGGATACCCAGGTTCGCCGGATCTCCCAAGACGACAACGGCGTCACGGTCTACACCGACTCGGCGACAATCAATGCCAAGTACGCCATCGTCACCGCAGCCCCCGAGCATCGCGCCTACATCGAGTACCGGCCGGCCCTGCCGGACAAGATCGAGGGGCTCACGACCAGCTTCCCGATGGGCGCGCTGAGCAAGGCGTTCGTCGCGTACGACAAGCCGTTCTGGCGGGCGGAGGGGCTTTCCGGTGAGGCGCTGACCGATACCGTGCCGGTGTTCATCACCTTCGACGTCTCGCCCAGTGACAGTGGACCGGGCATCCTGATGGTCTTCTGCACCGCTCGGGTGTACGACGGTTTCGGCCCGGAGGTTCGACGGAAAATGGTGCTCAAACAATTGGTCGACCTGTACGGCGAGCAGGCGAACTCCCCGATCGACTACGTCGACCATTGCTGGGGTACCGACCCGTTCGCCCCTGGTGGCCCACATCCGGCCGCGCCGCCCTACGCAACGGTGAGCTACGGCGAAGCCCTCACCGAGCCGCACGGGCGCATCCACTGGGCCGGCACCGAAACCGCAGGCGAGTGGGTCGGAACCATGAACGGCGCCGTCCTGACGGGCTTGCGCACTGCCGAGCAGATCGCGCAGCGACTTGGTGTCGCGGGAGGAGACTCGGCGTGAGCTTCGCGCGCCCCTCGGTACGAGCAGACTGGCCGGTATGTAACCGCCTTGGCCGCTTCTCACTCCGAGGGGCGCCGATGCAAATCGGCGAAGGAAACCCCGAAAACGAATCACGAGTAAGGCTCGCCAACGATTTTCAGTAGTTCCGTGGCAACGGCTTTCATCCCGTCCGCGGTCGGGTGAAACGAGCTCGCAATTCGATGGACAGGTTGCAACGGCTGGATCCACGGGAACGGGCTCCCGAGTTCGTGCCCTCGGCCGAGTCGGGATGCTTGTGCGAGATCGGCTCCGGTTTGGTCAGCGACATCGGTGAACACACCCGACAGCTGATCGTGAATGGCCGCGAGAGCGTCGACGACAGTCCTGTCGAACGGGACATCCTTGGAAGGCACGGTCGTGTCACCGACCATGGGTAGGTAGTCGACGAGAATTACTCGCGCTTGTGCTGCGCGGGAACGTGTCTCGGTCACGATACGCGCGAGTCCCATGGCGGCCTTGTCTCGCTGTTGCGGGGTCACCGTCGGAATGTTCGCGGGTTTCCAGCGCTGCAGGAGCCCGTGCGTGTACTGTTCGAGGGTGAAGTGAACACCTAGTTTGACGGCAGAGCCCAGGTATTCCAGATCGTTGCCGGCGGCCGTGATGAGCACCAGGTCGGCATCGGCGGGCAGCGAGCAAATCTGTGGCGCGAACTGCACCAGGCCGACGCGCTGCGGGGCATCCAGGACGGTTGACGTCGTGGCTCCCGAGACCGTCAGATCGGTGAGTTCGGCGCCGAGGGCACGCGCCAGCACGTGGGCGTAGTTGTTGCCTGAACGCATCGCGGCACGGTTGACGACGGGCTTGATGCCGGGGCCGGCGGCATAGGAGCTGCCCAGCGCGGCGATCCTACGATAGGTGGTCATCGAGGTACCTCTACCAATCCAGTGTGCTTTGTTGACAAGGGGTTTCCCCCGACTGAGCGCTTACCAAAGCGCTGCACGCCGTGAGGTCCGATGGAGTCATCCCGCCGTGTTCGGCGCCCGGGACCATTGGTGGCAGCCGGAACAGCAGCCGGTGATGGCTAGTCCAAGAGTACCGTCATGCGGCCGCCGGAGATGAGGCGCTCAGAGCGGCAGCAGGGGTGCAATACACACCGCAGCCAGGTGCAGGCTGTTGCATTTCGGTGTAGTGCGCACCACGTCTGTCCCGGCACTCTGAGGCACATCACAATGTGCCGGGTCCGGCGCAGGAAGGAATCGACAGATGAGCATCCCAGCATCGCACCCGGCCTTCTATGACGTGGTGATCATCGGCGGGGGCATCTCCGGGATCGGCGCCGCGGTGTATCTCACGAAGGAGTTCCCGGCGAAGAAGGTGGCACTGTTGGAGGGGCGAGACGCTCTCGGCGGCACGTGGGATCTGTTCCGGTACCCCGGTATTCGGTCCGACTCGGACCTCCACACCTTCGCATATGAGTTCAAGAGCTGGCGCCACGAGAAGGCGATCGCGGACGCGCCGCTGATCCTGGACTACCTCGAGGAGACCGTCGAGGAGTACGGCCTGGGCGACATCATCAAGTACCGCCACAACGTCGTGGCCGCCGCCTGGTCGAGCGACGACGCGGAATGGGTGCTGACCGTCGAGGTCACCGATTCCGACGGCGCGGTGCGCACCGAGGTGGTCAAGGCGGGGTGGGTCTACGCCGGCACCGGCTACTACCGGTACGACGAGGCATACACCCCGGAGTTCGAGGGCAGGAACGACTTCGAGGGGGATATCATCCACCCGCAGTTCTGGCCCGAGGACTACGACCACGCCGGCAAGAACGTCGTCGTAATCGGAAGCGGTGCAACAGCGATCACATTGATCCCGTCGATACTGAAGGGTCCTGGCGCCGCCGACCGCGTCACCATGCTGCAGCGCACGCCGACGTACATCATGTCGTTGCCTCGCGTCGACGCCCTGAGCCTCAAGCTCACTCGACTCCTCGGAGAGCGACGCGGTTACCTCGCGACCCGTTGGAAGAACGTGTTGATCGATTGGATCGTCGTCGAGTTGATGACCAGGTTCCCGAAAACCGCTCGGCGCGTCATCCGCCACCTCAACAAGAAGGAACTGCCCACCGGATTCGACGTGGACCGCCACTTCAACCCACCGTACGACCCCTGGGATCAACGCCTCTGTCTGGCGCCCGACGGCGACTTCTTCGCCTCGATCCGCGAAGGCCGGGCCTCGGTGGTCACTGATCGGATCCGCCGGTTCACCAAGACCGGAATCGAGCTCGAGTCGGGCGAGGAACTACCGGCGGACGTCATCGTGACGGCGACCGGGCTGAACCTGCGACTGTTCGGCGGCATCGACCTCACAGTCGACGGGCGACCGGTCGATCTCTCCAGCAGCGTCGTGTACCGCGGGTTCCTGCTGTCGGGGGTGCCGAACTGGATGATGGCGATCGGCTACACCAAATCGTCGTGGACTCTGAAGATTTCACTTCTCGGTAAGAGTCTCATCGAGTTGCTCCGGTACATGGACGCCCATGGGTACGACACGGTCGCTCCGCACGCGGCCGAGGACGTCGGCACACGATCGATCCTCGACCTGGACGCGGGATACATGCAACGCGCGCGACGTGCCCTGCCGCGTCAAGGTGACGCGATGCCCTGGCAGATGCGAAACGTGTTCCTGGAGGACCGCAAGATGTACCGGGGATCGGTAATCGACGACAATCTCCGCTTCAGTTCGCGACTGGAACGCGAACTCGAGGTCGGACGGACGGCTTCCGCGAGAGCGGTCTCATGACAGCGGCCACCGTGACATCTGCCGCCCCGGACGTCACCCGACTGACCGGTTCCGAGCGGGTCCAGCGCGCTGTGTTCACGGCTCTGGGCCGGGTTCCGAAAGCGATTCTACGCCGACTCGTCCGATCGACCGTCAACTCCGACGGTGACGTGATGGCACCCGAGATCGCGGTGCTCATGCGTGTCGCCGCCGGGGCGCCTGATTTCAGCGACGGCAACGTCGCCGAAGCCCGGGCCATCATGGAAACCGACTGCAGAGTGTTCGCGGACAAGTCCGAGACCGTGGACGTGGACTCCGGCATCGTCCTGTCCAGCGGTATTCGGGCCAGCCTCTATCGCCCGAAGGTGCGGTCCAACGGTCTCGTGCTGTTCCTCCACGGTGGCGGTTTCGTCCTCGGTAGTCGGAAAGCATACGACTGCCCGGCGCAACTGATCGCAGCCCGCGCCGGCGTCAACGTCCTGTCGATCGAATACCGGCTGGCCCCGGAGTCCCCCTATCCCGCTGCGCTCGATGATGCTCGGGAGGCATGGCATTTCGCCGTCGACCACTGTGACGGGTGGGGAATCGATCCGGCACGGATCGTATTGCTCGGCGATAGTGCCGGCGCGAATCTCTGTGCCGTGTTGTCGAACGACCTCCAGAGCGAGGCGCTTCGCCCCAGGATGCAGGTGCTGATGTACCCGGTCGTCGATGGCATCGGCAGCTATCGTTCGCGCGAGGAGTTCGCGGACAGCCCCGCGCTCACCACCAAACAGATCAAATGGTTGTCCGAGCTGTACCTGCCCGACGCCGGCGACCGATCCGATCCGCGCGCATCTCCGATGCTCGCCGAAGACCTCTCTCGGGTTCCGGCGACATTGATCACCGTCGCCGGTTTCGATCCCCTGCGGGACGAGGCGATCGCGTACGCCAAGCGGCTCAAGGACTTCGGAGTTCCCACGCGCCTGCTTCGGGAGGGCGGTCTCGTACACGGATACCTTTCGCTGACGCAGATCAGCCCAACGGCACGCAACGCAGTCAATCGTGTTGTCTCTGCGATAAGCCAAGCGCTGCGCTGATGGCGCCCGAGTGTCGGTGGTGTTTGTTGTTGTTGAGGGCGCGAGCAGCTAACCCGCTATCGCGAATAGCGCGTCCCCCGCACGGGCACCCTGTTGCATGAGCAGCATTGACCTTTTCGCCACCGAGGACCACCATGTCGACATGCACTATGTCGTTACCGGCGGTACCGGGTTTATCGGCAGTCGGGTCATCGCCCGACTGCTGTCCCGCGACCCCGACGCCCAGATCTCCGTCCTCGTACGGCGCGGCTCGCTGCACCGCTTCGAACAGCTGGCGGCCACCTGGGGACCCCGAGTAAAACCGCTGGTAGGCGACCTCACCGAGTCGGGACTCGGCGTGGATACCACCGAACTCGACGATGTCGACCACGTGGTGCACTGCGCCGCGATCTACGACATGACCGTCGCCGAACCACTGCAGTACAAGGCCAATGTCGAGGGCACCAGCGCGGTCATCGACGCCGCGCTGGCCTGGGACGCGACGCTGCACCACGTGTCCTCGATCGCGGTGGCCGGCGACTTCCACGGCGAGTACACCGAGGACGATTTCGACGTCGGCCAGGACCTACCCACCCCGTATCACCGGACCAAGTTCGAGGCCGAGCAGCTGGTCCGTTCCGAGCCCGGGTTGCGCCGCCGGATCTACCGGCCGGCCGTCGTGGTCGGCGACTCGCGGACCGGCGAGATGGACAAGATCGACGGCCCCTACTACTTCTTCGGAGTCCTGTCCAAGCTCGCGGCGCTGCCCAGCCTGACCCCGATGATGCTGCCCGATACCGGCCGCACCAATATCGTCCCGGTCGATTTTGTCGCCGACGCCATCACACACCTGATGCACACCCCCGATGCCGACGGCCGGACCTTCCACCTGACCGCACCGAAAACCATTGGTCTGCGCGGTATCTACCGTGGTGTGGCCAAGGCGGCCGGACTGCCACCCTTGATCGGTTCGCTTCCGGGCGCCGCGGTGGCCCCGGTGCTCAAGGCGACCGGCCGGGCCAAGATCCTGCGCAACATGGCCGCCACCCAATTGGGCGTGCCGGCCGAGATCCTCGACGTCGTCGACCTGGCGCCCACCTTCACCTCCGATGCCACCACCGCCGCACTTGCCGGCACCGGTATCGAGGTACCCGAATTCGCCTCCTACGCAGGAAAGCTGTGGCGGTACTGGGCCCAGCACCTCGACCCGGACCGGGCCCGGCGCGGCGACCCGGACGGACCACTGGTCGGTAGGCACGTCGTCATCACCGGCGCGTCCAGCGGTATCGGCCGTGCCTCCGCGATCGCCGTCGCACGCCGCGGCGCAACGGTTTTCGCCCTGGCACGCAATGCCGCAGCACTCGACGACCTGATCGCCGAGATCCGCGCCGAGGGTGGCGACGCGCACGCATTCACCTGTGACGTCACCGATTCCGGCTCGGTGGACCACACCGTCAAGGACATCCTGGGCCGTTTCGGGCACGTCGACTATCTGGTCAACAATGCCGGGCGGTCGATCCGGCGGTCGGTCACCGCCTCCACCGACCGGCTGCACGATTACGAACGGGTGATGGCGGTCAACTACTTCGGCGCGGTGCGCATGGTGCTGGCACTGCTCCCCCATTGGCAGGAACGCCGATTCGGACATGTGGTGAATGTGTCCAGCGCCGGGGTACAGGCCAACAGCCCGAAGTACAGCGCCTATCTGCCGACCAAGGCCGCGCTGGACGCGTTCTCCGAAGTGGTCGGCACCGAGACGCTGTCCGATCACATCACCTTCACCAATATCCACATGCCGTTGGTGAGCACCCCGATGATCACCCCGTCACGCCGACTCAATCCGGTGCCGCCGATCACCGCCGAGCACGCGGCGGCCATGGTGGTGCGCGGACTGATCGAGAAGCCGGCGCGGATCGACACCCCGCTCGGCACGCTGGCCGATCTGGGCACCTATTTCACCCCGCGGTTGTCGCGACGCGTGCTGCATCAGCTGTATCTCGGCTACCCGGACTCACCGGCCGCCCGCGGGCAGGCCATCGAGGAACCGGCACCGGAACGCCGTCCCCGCAAGCCGTCCCGCGCGGTGCGGACCGTACGGATGCCGCGGCCGGTCAAGCGCGCGGTGCGGGCGATACCAGGTGTGCACTGGTAGCGGCCCACGCCTATCGTGGTGGCGTGACAGCGCTTCCGGTCTTTGCCGACGTCGACACCGGCGTGGACGACGCGATGGCGTTGGCCTATCTGTTCGCCAGCCCCGACGCGCAGGTGGTGGGCATCGCCTCGACGGCGGGCAACGTGCCGGTCGAGCAGGTCAGTATCAACAATCTGGGGCTGCTGGATCTCTTCGGCGCCGGTGACATCCCGGTGTCCACCGGTGCGGCGACCCCGCTGAGCATCCCGCTGCGCACCTGCGAGGACACCCACGGCCCGCAGGGTCTGGGCTACGCCCAGCTGCCCGCCGGCGACCGCACGACCACCCCCTACGACGCCGCGCAGGCGTGGGTGAGGGCGGCCCGTGCACACCCCGGTGAGCTCATCGGTCTGGTCACCGGTCCGCTGACCAATCTGGCGCTGGCCATGCGGTTGGAGCCCGCGCTGCCCCGGTTGCTACGTCGGCTGGTGATCATGGGCGGCGCCTTCGACTACCGCGGCAACACCACCCCGGTCGCGGAATGGAATACCCACGTCGACCCAGAATCCGCCGCCGAGGTGCTCGCGGTGTGGGGTGCCGCGTGGGGTTTGAGCACGCCCACTCACCTACCGATCATGCTGGGGCTCAACGTCACCGAGAACGCCGCCATGACACCGTCGATCCTGGCCCGGCTGGCCGTCGCGGCCGGCTCCCCGTCGGCTCAGCTCAGCGTGCTCGACCCGCGCGGCACCCGATCCACCGCCGCCAATCCGGTGATCCGGGTCCTCGAAGACGCCATGCGGTTCTACTTCGAGTTCCATTTCGACCAGGGCGAGGGCTATCTGGCGCATGTGCACGACCCGCTGGCCGCGGCCGTCGCGCTGGATCCCGATCTGGTGCGCTGCCGGCAGGCCACGGTCGACGTCGAGCTCACCGGCACGCTGACGCGGGCCATGACCGTGGTGGACTGGCGCGGGCACTGGGGCCGGGAACCCAACGCACACATCGGTGTCGAGGTGGATCCGGCCGTCTTCTTCGATCGGTTCATCGAGCGGGTCGGCCCGTTCGCCCGGGCCTTGGGCTGACTATTCGTAGACCCCCTCCACATGCCATTGGCGCTGCCGGTAGCACAGCAGCATGGCCCGGCCGGTGTCGACCAGCACCTGGGCCCGGGCGGTCCGACCGGCCCCCTGACCACCCGGGTCCCACCAACGTTCGTCCACCGGCCAGGGTCCCGCCCACCAGGTGAGGTCCCCACCGTGGCCGGGAGATTCCACCCGCACCGGGTCCGAAGTGAACATCCCGCGGCGGGTCACCCGTACCGGTTTGCCCTGTGCGTCAAGTACTTCCACCGGCTCGTCGAGCAACACCGCGGGCGCGGGCTCGGGTAGCTGTCCCGGCCACGGCTGGTTCGGGTCGAACCGTGGCACCGGCTCATCACCCAGCGGGGTGAAGGTGATGCGTTCGACCGGTCCACGCCCACCGCTGAGCACCGGCACCTGCACCGCCTCCGGCCCCAGCAGACCCTGGACCCGCACCAACGCCCGGCGAGCCCGCAGCCGGTCGTCGTCACCGGTCGATCCCCACAGTGGCAGCTGCAGCGCACCGGCCGACACCACCTCCACCGGATGCAGCCGCAACAGCGTGATCGGCCCCGTCGGGCCGGGTTGACCCGCTCGCCGGGTCAACCAACCGTCCAGCTGCCAGCGCACCCGGTCTGCGGTGGCATCCTCGGTCAAAGGTTCGGCACATCGCCAAACCCGGTTCAGCTCTTCACCATTGGCGGTGACTGCCTGGATGGACAATCGGGTGCAGCCGACGCCGGCGCCCTGCAAGCTGCGATGCAATTCCCCGGCCAGTGCGCGCCCGGCGAAGGCAGCGGCATCTACCCGGTCGATCGGCGGGTCACAGTGGTACACCGCGTCCAGATCCGCCGGCAGCTCCCGTCCCGACGGACCGCGGTCGTCCTCACCGCGGGCGAACCGGTGCGCCAGAAGAGCATCCGCACCGAACCGGGAGGACACATCGGTACGCGACAACTCGGCGAACTGTCCGATGGTGCGTATCCCCATCCGCCACAACAGGTCCGCCAGGTCCTGCCTGCCCGCGCCGGCCAGGCTCGGCTCGGCGGCCAACTGCCGGACGGACAGCGCGCACAGGAACGACGCATCGGCTCCCGGTTCGACGATGCAACCCGCCTTGGCTGCGAAGACCGCAGTGGCCAACTGGTCGGCGACCCCGGTCTGGCATTCGGCACCGGCTGCGGCCACCGCGTCGACCAGCCGCTCGGCGACAGCCTGCTCGGATCCGAAATAGCGGGCCGCGCCGCGCACCGACACCACCAGCAGCCCCGGACGTAGCACCTCGACCCGGGGCACCACCTCGTCGACTGCGGCGATCACGGCCTCGAAATGACGGGCGTCACCGGCAGGGTCGGCGGTGGCGACATACAGTTGCGGACAACGCGACTGTGCCTCCCGGCGGCGCAACCCGCGTCGCACCCCGACCGCCCGGGCCGCCGCCGAACACGCGATGACACGGTTGGCCAGGGTGACCGCCACCGGATCGGTGGCACTCAGCCCGGCCGCGGTGGCCGCGGCCACCGCGGGCCAGTCCATACACCAGAGCGCCAGCACCCTGGACATGTCAGCCGCCGACGGCGATACGGGGTTGTCCGGGGATCCGGCTACGGGACCGGGTGGCCAACCGGACCCGGCCGATGTGCCCCCGCCCGGGTATCGGCGCCCCCGCCCCGGCACCGACCATCTCGTAACCGCAGACCCTGGCGTCCAACCTGGCCGCCGCACCGGGCCAGTCGCCGTCGGTGATCAGCAGCGTGCACCCCTTCTGCCGGGCCCGCGCGGTCACCGCCCGGCTCCGGCCCATCGACACCGGACGGCCACCCAGCGCCAGCACCACCAGATCGAGGCCGTCCAGCAGGACCGCGGCCACCTCGACCGGGTCCGGCCCGGGATCGGGGATGACCGCCATCCGACTCAGGTCCGCCCCCATCTCGACGGCCGCCAGCAGACCGATATCGGGTTGCCCGACGATCGCCGCATGTGCCCCGGCGGCGGTCGCCTCGGCCACCATCTGCAGCGCCAGCGACCGGGCCCCGGACAGCACCGCCACCGTCCCTCGCGGCAGCACCGGCGCGGGCAACACATCCTCGACGGTCACGAGCGGCGGATCGGCGGATTCCAGCAAAGAATTCTGAGGCTTTTCCCGGGTATCGACCGGCATTGCCCGTAGCGCTCCGGCTCCCGCCTTGCCGGACATCTCGGCTATCCTGCGACGCAGGTGTTCCACCTGTTCAGCACGGTCTTTCCGGTGTTGCCCCAGGTCCATCGCCGCCACCACAGCAGCACCTCCAGCATCATCCGAATCACTCGTTTTTCGAACATCTGTTCGATGGCTCGAGTAAACACTCCGCCGGAGTCGGCGTCAAGTGCGCGGCCGCCGGCACAGAGCCGCCCCTGAGCCGCCTCGGAATGCTGAGTGAATCCTCAAAATGCGGATCGCGCAGTACCCGGTAAGGGAATGCACCGATACAGGCGCTGCGTTACAGTTTCTGACACCAGATCCCGACGGAATGGGACTGCTGCACACGGTTTTCGCGGACCACACGGAAACCGAGATCGACCCCCAGAGAAAAAAGAAAAGGACCGGAAAAAGAAATGGCATCAACGCTTCTGCGTCGTAAGGTTTCGGCTGCGATTGGCGGTGCCGCCATCCTCGCGATGATCGGCTTCACCGCGGCGTGCAGCAGCGATAGCGAAGAGCCCGCTCCCGAGACGTCGACCACGACGACCACCGAGCCCTCGCTGTCCCCCACCGAGAAGTCGATCAACCCCGGTGGCGGCGTGTTCACTCCTCCGGTGACCGCCCCGCAGCCGACGTTCGACCCGTCTCAGAACGACTGACACAGCAGATGAGAAGGGCGGGTCCGGACACGGTTCGGGCCCGCCCTTACTTATCGTTCAAATCATGAGTGCATCGACCACCCGCACACTGTCGGCCGCCGCCGTCATCGGCGTCGCGGTGCTCGTCGCCGGACTCGTCGTCGACAGGTACCAGGCCGACGATCAGACCGCCGCCACCATCGACGGCCCGTACGCCTCCCTGCTGGAGGCGTCCACCGACCTGGGCCCCGCCCGTGAACAGCGCATCGAGTTCACCGCCAGCCTGACCGATGAGGCCGAGCCGGACAGTCTCATCGACTGGGCCGACACCCAGTCGCTGGATGTCCAATGGCGCCCTGGTGACGACTGGGCCATCGTCGAGGGTTCACCGGATGCCGTCGAGCGCGCCTTCGACGTTTCCGTGCGCGACTACCGCGGTAAACGCGGCCAGTTCTTCTATGCCTCACCCCAGCAGCCGCGGGTGCCCGATCACCTGCGCCACGAGGTGGCCGAGATCGGCCGGATCCTCAGCTACACACCACATCACATGTCGCGCCCGGATCACATCCCGCTCGACGTCCCGCCCCAGGGACTGGCCCCCGACGCATTGCTCAACACCTACAACGCCGACGATCTCGCCAGGGATGGATTCACCGGTAAGGGAACCACCATCGTGATCTTCGCGTTCGACGGTTTCAATCAATCCGATCTGGACAAATTCAGCTCCACTTTCGATTTGCCACAATTCACTCCGGAAATCGTCGGCGGAATGCCCGGTGAGACCCGCGGTGAACTGTCGATGGATTTGCAAGTCGCGCATGCCATTGCCCCCGACGCCCGCAAGGTGGTCGTGAATGCCCATCCGACCGTCGAAGGCGGCGGCGGCTACCGCAAGATCGGCGAGATGCTCGAGGACACCGACCGCCGCTACCCCGGCGCGGTCTGGAGCTTCTCGATCGGTTGGGGCTGCGACAAACTCATCACCGCCGCCGACCTCGCGCCGGTGCGTTCGGCACTGCGCGCGGCCCACGCGAACGGCACCACGGCCTACAACGCCAGCGGCGACCTCGCCGGCATGGAATGCCGTGGCGGGCAGGACTGGTCGTCACCGCCGAGCGCCCAAGACGTCGGCCTCGACTCGATCGCCTCGCTGCCCGAGATGACCAGTGTCGGCGGCACCACCCTGTCCACCGACGATCAGGGCGGCTGGATCTCCGAACAGACCTGGTTCGATGTCCCGCTGTCGCAAGGCACCGGCGGTGGCGTCTCGCATCTGTTCGACATGCCGCCCTGGCAGCGCGCCGCGGCCGCATCCATCCCACCCGAGCGGGCTGCCGGCAAGCGGATGACCCCGGACGTCGCCGCGGTGGCCGACCCGTTCACCGGCGTCAAGATCGTGCTCAACGATCAGTTCATCACCGGCGGTGGCACCTCGCAGTCGGCGCCCATCTGGGCCGCCCTCACGGCGGTGATGAACCAGTGGCTGCTCGACAACGACGGTGACCTGATCGGCGACATCAACCCGCTGCTCTACCGCATCGCCCAGGGCGCACCCCGGCCGGCATTCCGCGACATCACCTTGGGCGCCAACGCCGTCGATGTGGCCGGCCCCGGCTACGACCTGGTCACCGGGCTGGGCACCCCCGACGTCGACAACCTGGTCCGCAACCTGCAGATCGCCCAGAAGGTCGGAGCCTGATGACCACCGCCACCTCCGCCCCAGGCATGGTCGAATGCCCGATCTGCAAGGTCGACGTCCCCGCCGGTGAGTACTGCGGGCTGTGCGGCGTACCGCTGGCCGAGCACCGCGCCGGTGACGGCCCGCACTGGTTGCGCGCCAGCGCCTTCAGCGCGGCACCCGGCCAGAAACTGCTCACCCCCGCCCTGACCAGCTCGCTGTTCCCCCATCTGTCACCGCGGTCGCGCAAGGTGTTCCTGATGGGTCTGGCCCTGCTGACCGTCGCCCTGACGGTGGCCACCTTGCTGCGGATGCCGGCCGCGCTGATCACGGTGGCCTCGCTGGGCCTGCCCCTGCTGTTCGGGCTCTACGTCCGGGAATCCGGTGTTGCCAAGGACATCCCGTGGTCGGCGCTGGCACTCACCGTCGGCCTCGGCATCGTCCTCGGGGTCGGCTGGGTGCTGCTGACCGGCGCCGCGGTGGCCCGCGCCTACGGGGTGCCACTGGGCGCCGGCGTCGCCGGTGCACGGATTCTGCGCGACGGTATCGGCATCCCGCTGGGCAGCATGCTGCTGATGCTGGTCCCGGCCGTGGCGGCCCGGCTGTCCTGGCGCGGTGACCGGGAATCCTTGGACGGCTACGCAATCGGTGCCCTGGGCGCGGTGACCTTCACCGCGGCCGCGACGCTCACCCGGCTGGCCCCGCAGTTCACCACCGGCATGGTCAACCGGACCCGCCCGCTGGACGGCCTACTGGTCGAGGCCGGCATCCGCGGTATCGCCGTGCCGCTGACCGCGGCAGCCATCGGCGGCCTGATCGGTATCGCATTGTGGTTCACCCGACCGGCGAGCAAGACCGACACCAACCGTGGTGTCGTGCGGGGAATCCTGATCCTGTTCGCAGCCATCATGATCGCGATCTATCTGGCTTTGGGTCTGGTGGATGTCGCCCGCTTCCCGCAGTTCGTGCAACTGGCCGGGCACCTGACGTTGTCGGTGCTGGCACTGCTGGCGCTGCGGGTGGGCCTGCAGCTGGCATTGTTGAACGAGGCGCAGGACGAGATCCGCCCCGACGAGCCGATGCTGTGCACCGAGTGCAATCACGTGGTACCGGATGCGCCCTTCTGCGCCCGGTGCGGCGCGGCCATGCACGCGTCGTCGCGCCGCTCGCGCCGGACCCGCCGTGATGAGCGGCCGATCCAGCTCGCCGAGAAGCCCGCCGACAGTGAGATCGTGGTCGGGCTGATCCCGGGATATTCGCTCTACGCCGGGGATTACACCGCGACCGAACCACCGAAGACCTCGTTCCGCAAGGTGGCGCTGGTCCTCGGCACGGTGATCGTCGCGGTGGCCGCCGGCCTGGTCGGGCTGTCCGGGTTGATCACCAAACCCATCCCCCGCTATGCCTGCCCACCGGATTGCGGTACCCCGCCGATGGGCCGGGCGGTGGAGATCAATCCGCGGTTCACCGCGGCCGACGGCTCGTTCTCGGTGTCCTATCCGGTGGAGAACGCCGCGTATCAGATCACCAAGAACGACAACGGCGTCACCGCGGTGCTGCAGGCCGGCGACGGCGGCACCATGCAGCTGTTCAGTGAGCCTGCCGCCGGTCGTACTCCGCAGCAGATCGCGGTCGAGCTGATCAACAAGACCTTTCCCGACACCACCACCTCCTACGAGATCCCGAACACGATGGTCGGCTATCAACTGGGATACGGCATGGCCGCGGACTACTGGCCGCAGGCCGCGATGAGCAGCTTCAGCCGGATGCGCATCATCGTGATGGTGGCGGTCAAGAACGACCTGGCCCTGATCGCGGGGGCGATCGGCCCGTACCGCGCCTTCGGTCCGGATTTCGGGTCGGGTAAACCGTCGGCGGCCAACCTGCAGCTGGCCCTGGACATGGGCAAGTACGTGAACAGCTTCAGCTGGCGCGGCGACCCACCGAGGTAGCCATTCGCGCCCGCGAGTGACCGTGTCGGTACGCCAACACGCCGCGGCGGAGAGCAGTTCGGGGTCGCTCGGTGCGGCAGCGGGCTGGGGATACCTCCTGCTCACCGAGAGACCGGGGCCACACAACCTTCAATGTTGACATTGACAAATGTCATCAATTGACGGTGTACTCGACGAATGCCGATACCGGAGGTCCGCCTACCCGCCCGTGGGTCACTGCGTTCACGCTGCGCCGCCGCACTGAGCCACGCCACCCTGCGCCAGATCAGCGCGGTGCTGCCGCCCGAACAGAGCTGGGGGCTGTGGGCCTCCCGGCAGATCATCGCCGGGGTGATGGACACCTTCGGGCCGTCGATGTCGGGCACCCGCATCGAACCCGTCGACGTCCGACTGCCCGACGGCCGCCGCGTCGTCGGCGAATGGGTCCGCGCCGACCGGGCCGGCGATACCGGTTCGGCGATCTACTACCTGCACGGCAGTGGGTTCGCACTCTGCTCGCCGCGCACCCACCGACGGCTGACGGCCTGGCTGTCCCGGCTCACCGGCCTGCCCGTCTTCTGTGTCGACTATCGGCTGGCACCGCGGCACCGTTTCCCCACCGCCGCAGACGATGTCCGCGCGGGCTGGGACTGGCTGCTGTCGACCCACGACCCGAGTCGGGTGTTCCTCGCCGGGGACTCCGCCGGCGGTCACCTCGCCGTCGACCTACTGCTCCAGAACGATGTGCCACACCCCGCCGGTGTGGCACTGTTCTCCCCGTTGATCGACCTGTCCTTCGGACTGGCCCGCGCCCGCGAGGCGCTGCGCACCGACCCGGCGATCCGCGCCGCCGACGCCGCCCGACTGGTCGGGCTGTACAGCGCCGGAACCGATCTCGCCGACCCGCGCCTCACCCTCGATGTGGCCGGCGGCCGCGTCCTGCCGCCCACGCTGATCCAGGCCGGCGGCGCCGAGATGCTGCAGGCCGATGCGCGCCGACTGGCCACCGATATCACCGACGCCGGCGGTAGCAGCACCCTGGAGGTGTGGCCCGATCAGGTCCACGTCTTCCAAGCGCTGCCCCGGCTGTCCCCCGAAGCGGTGCCCGCCATGCGCCGCGTCGCCGCCTTCATCGCGGATGCCCTGCAGACCAACACGATCGGCATGGCCGGATGAACCTCTTCGGTGGCCCCAAGCGCAGCCGCAACGCCGACGCCGTGGTGACCGGCGCGGGCAGCGGGATCGGAGCCGCATTCGCCCTCGAACTCGCCTCCCGAGGCGGCCGGGTGGTCTGCAGCGACATCGACGACGCTGCCGCGCAGACCACCGCAACGGCCATCACCGACGCCGGCGGTGAGGCGACCGTCGTGCACTGCGATGTCTCGCGTATCGAGGATGTCGAGACTCTCGCTGCGGCCGCCCAGGGCTGGTTCGGCGGCCCGCCCACCCTGGTGGTCAACAATGCCGGTGTCGGAGCCGGCGGAACCCCGATCGGCGAAGTGAGCCTTACGGATTGGCAGTGGGTTCTCGGCATCAACCTGTGGGGACCGATCCACGGCTGCCACATCTTCACCCCGATCCTGCGGGCCAGCGACGACGACCGCCCGCGCGGCATCATCAATGTCGCCTCGGCCGCGGCGTTCGGCGCCGCCCCCGGGATGGCCGCCTACAACGTCAGCAAGGCCGGCACACTGTCGCTGTCGGAGACGCTGGCCGCCGAACTGTCCGGCACCGGGATCAACGTCACCGCGCTGTGCCCGACGTTCGTCAAGACGAACATCCTGCAATCCGACCACATCACGGATCAGTCGAGTCAACTCGCGGACACCCTGATGCGCTGGACCGGCTTCTCCCCGCAACGGGTGGCCCGGATGTGCCTGGATACCAACGACCGCGGCGGCCTCTACTGCATGCCGCAACCCGACGCCCGGATCGGCTGGGGCATCAAACGCTTCACCCCGACGATGTACACCCGTGCCGTCGGCCTCACCACCCGCATCACCGCACCCTAGGAGACACCGATGGCAATCGACATGGATGTCATGCTCGCCAAGATCAAGGACCGGCAGTGGGCGCTGGCCGATATCGACTGGGACGCCCCCGGAGCGGAGACCATCAGCGACGAATTCCGGCCCAAGCTCAAGGCTTTCATGGCCGACCTGTGCTGGATCGAGAACGTCGGTGCGCGTGGCTTCGCCGCGTTGGCCAAGAAGGCGCCGACCCCGACGCTGGCGGAGATCTACCGCTACTTTCACGCCGAGGAGCAGCGACACGCCAATGCCGAACTGGCCCTGATGAAGCGCTGGGGCATGCTCGAGGACGGCGAGATGCCGGAACCGAACGTGAACATCCGGCTCGCCATCGACTGGCTGGACACCTACGCCGACGACATGTCGCTGTCGGTACTGGGCACCGTCATCCCGATGCTGGAGGTGGCCCTGGACGGCGCACTGCTGAAGTTCCTGCTCGACGAGGTCGACGATCCCGTCTGCCACGAGGTCTTCCAGAAGATCAACAGTGACGAATCCCGGCACATCGCCGTAGATTTCGAGGTCCTGAACATGATCGGGCATGCCAAGGCCCGCAAGCTGGCCATCGACTTCGTCGGCAGCGTCGCCTCCCCCGGCCTGATCATCGGGATGATCATCTACGTCCCGCTGCTGAACCGGATGCGCAACAACATCGTCGACATGGGCTTGGAACCCGAACGCCTGTACAAGGCGATGGCCCGCTTCAAGGAACTCGGCGGCCGCGCCGAACACACCTGGAAGGTACCGACCTACCAGATCCTCAAACTGCACTCCCGCATGGTCGTCAACGACCGCAACCCCTATCACTGGGTGGCCAACCCGATGGTGGCCGCCTCGGACTACCTGCCCAAGGCCATCCTGAAGCCGATCCCGTCCTGGTTCAAGGAACTGACCCACAAGCCGGCGGCCTGATATGACTTCTGCTCAATCTGCTCGTCGTGTGCGCGCCAAAACCTACGACACCGTCATCGTCGGCGCCGGCTTCAGCGGCATCGGCACCGCCATCAAACTCGCCGAGGCCGGCGTCGAGGACTTCGTCATCGTCGAACGCGGTGACCGGGTCGGCGGCACCTGGCGGGACAACACCTATCCCGGTGCGGCCTGCGATATCCCGTCACTGCTGTACTCGTACTCGTTCGCCAAGAACCCGGACTGGTCGCGGGCCTATTCACCGGCCCGCGAGATCTGCACGCATATCGAGGACATGGTCGACGATTTCGACCTGCGCCGACGCATCCGGTTCGGCGTCGAGGTCAACGGCCTGTCCTTCGACGAGGACACCGGCGTGTGGACCATCAAAACCGCTGCGAACAAACCGCTGCGGGCACGCACCGTGGTGCTGGCGTCCGGCCCGCTGACCGACCACAAGTTCCCCGATATCCGCGGTCTGGACAGCTACCAGGGACACAAGATCCACAGCGCGCGCTGGGATCACGACTATGACTTCACCGATAAGCGGGTCGCCGTCATCGGCACCGGCGCCAGCGCGGTGCAGATCGTGCCGGAACTGGTCAAGCAGGCCGGATTCGTCAAGGTGTTCCAGCGCACGCCGGGCTGGGTGGTGCCACGCCTGGACATCGCCACCCCGGATGTGGCGAAGACCCTGTTCAAGAATGTGCCCGCCGCCCAGGAACTGGCGCGGCAGGTGCTGTTCTGGGGGCACGAGGCGACCGCGACCGCACTGGTCTGGGACACCCCGCTGACCGGTCTGGTGTCCCGGCTGGGCAAGGCGCACCTGCACCGCCAGGTCAAGGATCCGTGGTTACGACGCCAGCTCACACCGGATTTCACGCCGGGCTGCAAACGGATGCTCATCTCCAACGACTATTATCCGGCGTTGCAGAAGGACAACTGCAAGCTCATCGACTGGCCGATCGCCACCATCAGCCCGGTCGGTATCCGCACCAGCGACGGTATCGAACACCACCTGGACGCCATCGTCTTCGCCACCGGCTACGACGTCCACCTGTCCGGACCGCCGTTCCCGGTCACCGGCCTCGGCGGCCGGTCACTGGCCGACGAATGGGCCGGCGGTGCGCAGGCCTACAAGAGCATCCAGGCGCACGGTTATCCGAATCTGTTCATGATGACCGGTCCCAACTCCGGGCCGGGCCACAACTCGCTGCTGGTCTATTCCGAGGGCCAGATCGACTACGCCGTCAAGGCGGTCACCACCATCCTGGCCGACAACCTGCGCTACCTGGACGTCCGCGCCGACGTCCAGCACCGGCACAATGCGGCATTGCAGCGCCGACTGCGTAAGACCACCTGGATGAGCGGCTGCAGCAGTTGGTACCTGACCGCCGACGGATTCAACGCGTCGATGTACCCAGGCTTCGCCACCCAGTATCTTCGACAGATGCGGGAGTTCCGATTCGGTGACTACACGGCCGTCGCGCACGATGCACGCGCGGCGGCATTGAGCTCGGCCTGAGGCGCTGAGGTGACGGCCAAACAGCCCCGGCAACCCGCCGGCGCGATCTCGACGATCCTCACCGGACTGCGCCGGGCGCCCTGGCAGATCCGGCGCAGCTCCCGCGATGTCGTCGAGAACGCGGTCACCCAGCTCTTCGATGCGGCGGTGCAGCCACACGGGGCGGCAGCCTCCGGTGAATACCGGATCGAGGAGCTCGCGCAGAAGGCCGGCACCACGACCCGCAACATCCGGGTCTACCGCGACCGGGGTCTGCTGCATCCCCCGCTGCGGGTCGGGCGCATCGCGCTGTTCAACGACACGCACCTGACCCGGTTGCGGCTCATCACCTCACTGTTGGACCGTGGCTACAACATCGCCCATGTGCACGAGATGCTGTCGGCCTGGGAGCAGGGCAAGGGTGTCGGTGATCTGCTGGGCCTGGAATCGGCGATCGCCGGCAGCTGGGCCACCGAGAAACCCGAGCGGATGAGTGTTGCCGACGCCCGGCGGCTCGTCGATGACGATACCGGCTTCGAGCGGATGGTCGGACTCGGCGTGATCAAGCTCGAAGACGACGAAGCGATCGTGGTGCGCCCCAAGCTGATCGAGGCGTTCAACGAGATCCGGCAGTACGGGGTGGCCCCCGACAAGCTCATCGGATTGCACGAGCAGATCGCACCACTGGTCGATCAGATCAGTGGGCTGCTGGTGCAGGCCGGGATCGAAGAGGTGCTGCACCGCATCAACCCCGGTGCCGAGCTGCCCCCGGATACCGAGATCGCCGAGCTGCTCACCATGTTGGTGCGGTTCCGCACCCAGGCGGTCTCGGTGGTGTCGGCGACGCTGGCCTTCTCCATCGAGTCGACCATCGAATCGGCGGTCGGCCAGATCCTCGGCGATCTGATCGACCGCGAGGACGTCACTGAGTGATGAGCAGCTCGTGGCCGCCGGTGGCCCAGGCCGCCTCGAAGGTGTCGGTGCTGACGGTCTCGCCCTCGGTGTCCTCGCCGCCGCTGTCGCCCAGATAGACGGTATCGTTCGGAACATCCACGGCAGCAACGGTGATCAAGTGCCCGCAGGTGGTCCGGTCACCCTCGGTGTCCCAGATGATCTTCGAGTTCACGCAGACGATGGCCTGGCGACCGTCGTTCAGATAGTCCAGCAGCGCATCCATACCGGTGTCCGGGCCGCCGTCGGCCGCGACATCGTCATTGGTGTAGTCGGTGTCGATATCGAACTGATCGAACAGCAGGATCAGATCGGTGGTGCAGGTGCCGTGCCCGATACCGCCGTCGGCCGGGTCGAAGCTCTCGTCGTACACGGGTTCGCCCGGGCTGCACTCGCTCGGCGTGTCCGCCGCCAGGTCGATGATCTCGCGTTCGGTCGGTGGGTCACCGGTGATCTCGCCGATGACCATCCGGGTGGCCATCAGCCCGCAGTCACCCTCGGACTGCGCGACCCAGTACCGGGTGGCGGCCTCCGGGTCACCGTAGACACCGTCCTCGGGTTCGGGATTGGATACCGGTTCGGGCGCCCGTTCCTCTTCTTTGACCCTGGCCGGTACCTTGGCCGGCCGCGCCTCCCGACCGCCGCACCCCCGATTCGATTCCGCGGCAACGGTACTGCTGGATTCGGCCACCGGTTGCCCGGCCTCGGCCGAGCAACCGGCCGCGAGCAGGGACAGCACCGCCATACCGCACAGTCCATTGCGCACGGAAATGTTGACCATGGCGGCAAATTATCAGATCGAGCACTTTCCCGTGCCGAGCAGAAGAAAGCTCACTCCCACTCGATGGTGCCGGGTGGCTTACTCGTCACGTCGAGCACGACCCGGTTGACCTCGGGCACCTCGTTGGTGATCCGGGTCGAGATCCGTTCCAGCACTTCGTAGGGCACCCGGGTCCAGTCGGCAGTCATGGCGTCCTCACTGGACACCGGCCGCAGCACGATCGGGTGACCGTAGGTACGGCCGTCGCCCTGCACACCGACCGAACGGACATCGGCCAGTAGCACCACCGGGCACTGCCAGATCTGGCCATCCAACCCGGCCGAGGTCAGCTCCTCGCGGGCGATGGCATCGGCGCGGCGCAGCGTGTCCAGCCGGTCCGCGGTGACCTCACCGACGATGCGGATACCCAGTCCAGGACCCGGGAAGGGTTGGCGCGCAACGATTTCCTCCGGCAGGCCGAGCTCGCGGCCAACGGCGCGGACCTCGTCCTTGAACAGCAGTCGCAGCGGCTCGACGAGCTTGAACTTCAGGTCGTCGGGCAGGCCACCGACATTATGATGGCTCTTGATGTTCGCCGTGCCCGCACCGCCACCGGACTCCACGACATCGGGGTACAGCGTGCCCTGCACCAGGAAGTCGACCTCACCAGCGCCGTCGGTGACCACGTCGCGGACCGCGCCCTCGAAGGCCCGGATGAACTCGCGCCCGATGATCTTGCGTTTTCCCTCGGGATTGGTCACCCCACTCAAGGCTTCCAGGAAGCGGTCGGCGACGTCGACGGTCACCAACTTGGCCCCGGTGGAGGCGACGAAGTCGCGCTGGACCTGGGCGCGCTCGCCGGCCCTCAGCAGACCGTGATCGACGAACACACAGGTCAGCCGGTCACCGATGGCGCGCTGTACCAACGCGGCGGCGACCGCCGAGTCGACCCCACCGGACAGACCGCAGATCGCCCGGCCGTCACCGACCTGCTCCCGTACCGCGGTGATGAGCTGGTCGGCGATGTTCGCCGCAGTCCAGCTGGCGCCGATCCCGGCGAAATCGTGCAAGAAGCGGCTGAGCACCTGCTGGCCGTGCGGTGAATGCAGCACCTCGGGGTGGTACTGCACACCGGCCAGCCGACGTTCCCGGTTCTCGAACGCTGCCACCGGCGCCCCGGCGCTGGCGGCCACCACATCGAAGCCTTCGGGCGCTTCGGTGACGGCGTCACCATGGCTCATCCAGACCGGCTGGATACCGGGCAGCTCGGAATGCAGCTGTCCGCCAGCCACTTTCAACTCGGTGCGGCCGTACTCACTGGTGCCGGTGTGCGCAACGGTGCCACCGAGGGCCTGGGCCATGGCCTGGAAGCCGTAGCAGATACCGAAGACCGGAAGATCGAGGTCGAACAGGGCGGGATCCAGTCGCGGCGCGCCGTCGGCGTACACGCTGGCCGGCCCGCCGGAGAGCACGATCGCCTGCGGATCGCGGGCCTTGATCTCCTCGACAGTGGTGGTATGCGGAATGACCTCGGAGAACACCCGGGCCTCGCGGACGCGGCGGGCGATCAGCTGGGCGTACTGCGCGCCGAAGTCGATGACGAGCACGGGGCGGTTCGAGGCTGGCTCCACCTGCGACAGTGTAGTGGTCAGGCACCGAAGAGCCGGTCCCCGGCATCACCGAGGCCGGGCACGATCCCCGTCGGCGATCAGGTGCCGAACAGCCTATCCCCCGCGTCACCCAGGCCGGGCACGATATAGCCGTGTTCGTCGAGTTGGCGGTCGATGGCCGCGGTGTACACCGGGATGTCCGGATGCGCGCCGTGCAGAGCCGCCAACCCCTCCGGGCAGGTGAGCAGGCAGACGAACTTGATGGACCGTGGCTGATATTCCTTGAGCCGGTCGATGGCGGCAATGGCGGTGTGGCCGGTGGCGAGCATCGGGTCGACGACGACGACATCGCGTTCGTGCAGGTCGCCGGGCACCTTGAAGTAGTACTCGACCGCGACGCGGGTCTTCGGGTCGCGGTAGAGCCCGATGTGCCCGACCCGCGCGTTGGGCAGCAGCGACAGCATGCCGTCGAGGATGCCGCCGCCGGCGCGCAGGATCGACACGAACACCAGCTTCTTACCGTCGATCAGCCGGCCGGTCATGGTCTCCAGCGGCGTCTCGATCTGCACATCGTGCAGCGGCACATCACGCAGCACCTCATAGGCCATCAGCGCCGACACCTCGCTGACCAGGCGCCGGAAACTGTTGGTGGACACGTCTTTCTGACGCAGCGTGTTCAGCTTGTGCACGACCAGCGGGTGCTCGATCACATGGACCTCAGGCACAGCGGAATTCCTCTCGCATCAGAAGACGGTGCCGTCGCTGATGACGGTCAGCGGGGGCAGCCCGCCACGCAACCGCTGCGCCAGCACCCGGCCGGCGGCCCAGGTGCCGCCCTCCAACACACAGGCCAGCGGCAGCTGATCGGCGGTGCGCCCGAGTTGGCGACGGACCTCGACAGCGATCTCGTCGAGCAGGGCCACCGTCAGCGCCCGCCACTCGACCACCAACTCGTCGGCCGGTGTCCAGGCACGCTCGGCCCAGCCGGCGTCCCGCAGTGCCAGCACACCGGAGTCCAGCAGCAGCCCCCCGTTGCGGTATTCGGGTAGCCCGGTCAGCGCATCGATCCCCGTCACCGTCACCCCCGCCCAGGTGAACGGTTCCAGCAGCGAGTAGGTCAGCCACTGCGACAGCTTGTGGAACGGCATCCAGCCCGCGGTCGCCCCCGGCCCGGGCACCGCACCATGACGCCAGCAGTCACCGAGCGCTTCGCCATCGATCATGTTGTCGGCCAACCAGATCCGCGACAGCGCCGACAGCAGCACACCCAGGATGTCGTGCGCGGCGACGGTCGGGGCCACCGGCTCGGTGACCAGCAGGTCGTACATGCCGCCCGGGCGGGCGGGCGTACCGAACACCTCTGGCTGGTCGGCCAGCGCCGCACCGAGCCGACGCAGCACGTCGACCCGACCCTCGAAGCCGACCAGTGGGTTGTCGGGGGTCACCTGCATGGCGGTGGCCAGCCGTTCGGTATCCAGATCGATCAGGCCCGCGGCGTCAGCCTGCAGCGGACGGTCCGGGTCCGACGAGAACAGCCCGCCGGTGAAGGCATGCCAACTGGCCACCCCGAGACCTTCGGAACGGCTGAACTCCTGGCCGTTCTCGCGGTAGCTCCAGTCCGGCCCCGCACCGGCGTCCAGCAGCACGCTGACGACGGCAAGATCGATCATGGCCCGGGCACGGGTCGGGCCGTCGGCCTCGCCGAGGTCCAGTCGGCGGTCCACACCGCCCGCCTCGAAATGTCGCCACCTGCTGTGGAACGGGATGTCGAGGTCCGGAAACCGTCGCACGGTCAGTTCGGCGACCTCGGTGGCAGCGCCGGTCAGGGCGTCGTCGTGCACCGTGAACCAGTCCGAATCACCGACACGGGCCCGGCCCAGCAGATGACCGGCGCGGGCCCGGATCTCGGCGGTGCTGCGCAGCACAACGGCCGGATGCGCCGCCAGGGTGCTCACGTCAGCCCCCGACCGACCGTCTTCTTCAGGTCGTCGGCGTCGGGCACCGGGCCAGGGGTGAAATACCCGGCGGCCATCTTGGCGTCGATCTCCACCCGGGCGTCGGCAGGGATCAGTTCGTCGGGGATGTTGACCCGCTCGCCGACGGTGATCCCCGAACCGGTGATCGCGTCGTACTTCATGTTGCTCATCGACACCAACCGGTGGATACGCGTGATGCCGAGCCAGTGCAGCACATCGGGCATGAGTTCCTGGAAGCGCATATCCTGCACGCCCGCAACACATTCGGTGCGCGCGAAGTACTGGTCGGCGGTGTCGCCACCCTCCTGGCGTTTGCGGGCGTTGTACACCAGGAATTTGGTGACCTCGCCGAGCGCGCGGCCTTCCTTGCGTGAATAGGCGACCAACCCGACCCCACCGCGCTGGGTGCCGGCGATGCACTCCTCGATGGCATGGGTGAGGTAGGGCCGGCAGGTGCAGATATCGGAGCCGAACACGTCCGAACCGTTGCACTCGTCGTGCACCCGGGCGGTCAGCTCGACCGAGGGATCGGCCAGGTCCCGCGGATCACCGAAGATGTAGACGGTCTGGCCGCCGATCGGTGGCAGGAACACCTCCAGGTCACCGCGGGTGACCAACTCCGGGTACATGCCGCCGGTCTCCTCGAACAACGCGCGGCGCAGTGCGGACTCGGTGCAACCGAACCGGGCGGCCACCCCCGGCAGGTACCAGACCGGCTCGACGGCGACCTTGGTCACCACCGCCGCCCCGCCGGCCAGCAGCACCCGGCCATCGGGCTGCAGCCGTCCCCGCCCGATCGCCTCGGCGACCTCGGGCAGCATGACGTGAGCCTTGGTGACCGCGATGGTCGGCCGGATGTCGTGGTCGGCGGCCAACTGGTCGGCGAATACATCGGCCACGGCCGCGCCCCAGGGATCCAGGCTGACGATCGCAGCCGGGTCCGACCACTGCGGATACGGCCCGATGACGTCGGTGGGCGCGGTGTTGGTGAGATCGGCGCGATGTTGCGGGGACAGCGCCCCGGCCGCCACCGCGAGCGCCCGGTAGACCCCGTAGGACCCGCTGTGGGTACCGATCACATTGCGGTGTGCCCGGTTACCGGTGGTGCCGACGATGGGGCCACGTTCGGCGGCGGTGGGCGCACCCCAGTGGATCGGCGGCGCCAGCGGCCCGCCGCTGTGCGAGGTCAACCGGATGTGACGCGCGCCGGCCCGATCGGTACCCGTTTCCATCGGCGACTCCCATCACGCATTGTCATCCGCATCGTAGCAGCGCCACCGGCACCCCACCCGGCAGACGAATATCACAGTCCGACAACATGATTCACCCTAGAATCGATCATGTGTCGATTGCCCCGCGACGGGGTATCCGCTGGCAGGCGGGTCAAGGCTCTGTGCCCGCGCTCAGCCCACATACCCAGCGAGAGGAGCCGATGGTGACTGGAACACAGCCCAAACCCACCACCACCGACGCCGGAATCCCGGTGTCCAGCGATGAGCATTCCCTGACGATCGGACCCAACGGCCCGATCCTGCTGCAGGACCACTATCTGATCGAACAGATGGCCAATTTCAACCGGGAGCGCATCCCAGAGCGCCAACCCCACGCCAAGGGTGGCGGCGCATTCGGCCATTTCGAGGTGACCGGCGATGTCAGCGCCTACACCAAGGCCGCGTTCCTGCAGCCCGGCGCCAAGACCGAGACCCTGACCAGGTTCTCCACGGTCGCCGGCGAGCGGGGCAGCCCAGACACCTGGCGCGACCCGCGCGGGTTCGCAACCAAGTTCTACACCCCGGACGGCAACTTCGACATGGTCGGCAACAACACGCCTGTGTTCTTCATCCGCGACCCGATGAAGTTCCAGCACTTCATCCGGTCCCAGAAGCGCCGGGCCGCCAACAACCTGCGCGATCACGATATGCAGTGGGATTTCTGGACGCTTTCTCCGGAATCGGCGCACCAGGTCACCTGGCTGATGGGTGACCGCGGCATCCCGCGCACCTGGCGGCACATGAACGGCTACTCCAGCCACACCTACAGCTGGATCAACGCCTCCGATGAGATCTTCTGGGTCAAGTACCACTTCAAGTGCGATCAGGGCATCGAGTTCCTCACCCAGGACGAGGGCGACGAGATGGCCGGCAAGGACGGAGACGCCCACCAGCGTGACCTGTTCGACGCCATCGAGGCCGGTGACTTCCCGAGCTGGACGCTGAAGATGCAGGTCATGCCGTTCGATGAGGCCAAGGACTACCGGTTCAACCCGTTCGACCTGACCAAGGTGTGGCCGCATAGCGACTATCCGCTGATCGACGTCGGCAAGTTGACGCTGGACCGCAACGTCACCGACTACCACGCCGAGATGGAGCAGGCGGCCTTCGAACCGAACAATGCCGTGCCGGGTACCGGGATGAGCCCGGACAAGATGCTGCTGGCCAGGGATTTCTCCTATGCCGACGCACACCGAGCCCGGCTCGGGGTGAACTACAAGCAGATCCCGGTCAACACCCCCAAGACCGAGGTGCACAGCTACTCCAAGGACGGGGCGATGCGCATCAACAACGTCAGCGACCCGGTGTATGCGCCCAACTCCTACGGTGGGCCGGCCGCCGATCCGGCCCGCACCGGCGAGCCGTTGTGGCATGCCGACGGGGACATGGTGCGTTCGGCGTACTCGTTGCACGCCGAGGATGACGACTGGGGTCAGGCCGGCACGTTGGTGCGCGAGGTCCTCGACGACGCCGCTCGCGAGCGGCTGGTGTCCAACATCGCCGGGCATCTGTCCGACGGGGTGTCCGACCCGGTGCTGCAACGGGCGTTCGAGTACTGGCGCAATGTCGACAAGGAGCTCGGCGACAGAATCGAGGCCAGCCTCAAGTAGCCGGTCAAGTAAACCTCAGGCCGACGGCGACAGCTTCTTGACCGGTTCGATCGGTAACCGTCGCAACGCGGCGGGCGCCTCCACCGGGACCACCGGCTTGGCCGGCTCGATAGGGCCCAGCCGGCGGTAGGGCTGACCCTGCGCCGGGCGCTCGTCGCGCTCACCCTTGTTGGGCCACAGCGCGGCGGCGCGCTCGGCCTGCGCGGCGATCGACAGCGATGGGTTGACGCCCAGGTTCGCCGAGATCGCAGCGCCGTCGGTCACGTACAGCGTCGGATAGTTGTACACCCGGTGGTACGGGTCGATGACACCGTGCTCGGCGGTGTCCCCGATCGCCGCGCCGCCGAGGAAATGCGCGGTCAGCGGGATGTTGAACAGCTCCCCCCAGGTGCCGCCGGCCACGCCGTCGATCTTGGCGGCGACGCGCCGCGTCACCTCGTTGCCGGCCGGGATCCACGTCGGGTTGGGCTCACCGTGACCCTGCTTGCTGTCGAGCATCCGGACGCCGAACCGTGTCTTACGGGTGAACGTGGTGATCGAGTTGTCCAGGTGCTGCATCACCAGTGCGATCATGGTGCGCTCGCTCCACCGACGCGGGTTCAGCAGGCGCAGCGTGCCCTTCGGATCCTCGCGTGCGGTGGTCGCCAGCTGCTTCCACCGCGGCACATCGGTGCCCTGCGGACCGGCACCGTCGGTCATCAGCGTCTGCAGCAGGCCCATGGCGTTGGAACCCTTGCCGTAGCGCACCGGTTCGACGTGGGTGTCGGGCGTCGGGTGGATCGACGAGGTGATGGCGACACCGTGCGTGAGGTCCAGATCGTCGCCGACCTGCAGGCGCCCGGCGCCGACGATCGACTCGGAGTTGGTCCGGGTCAGCACCCCGAGGCGGGTCGACAGCTTGGTCAGCAAGCCGGTGTCGCGCATCTTGAACAGCAGCTTCTGCGTGTTGTAGGTGCCGGCGGCCAGGATCAGATGCTGCGCGGTGAAGGTCTTCTTGGTGCGCCGGACCTTGCGGCCGGTGGTCACGGTGGTGACCTCCCAGACGCCGTCGGCACGTTGGGCGAACTTGGTCACCGTGGTGAGCGGATGCACCCGCGCGCCGGCCGATTCGGCCAGGCCCAGATAGTTCTTGACCAAGGTGTTCTTGGCGCCGTGCCGGCACCCGGTCATGCATTCACCGCATTCGATGCACCCGGTCCGGGCTGGACCGGCACCGCCGAAGTAGGGGTCGGGAACCGTTGCGCCCGGGCACTTTTGGCCGTCCGGGCCGAAGAACACCCCGACCGGGGTGGGGACGAAGGTCTCGCCGACACCCATATCGTCGGCGACTTCCTTCATGACCCGGTCGGCATCGGTGAACGTCGGGTTGGTGACCACCCCGAGCATGCGCTTGGCCTGGTCGTAGTGCGGCATCAACTCCGAGCGCCAGTCGGTGATATTGCGCCACTGCGGGTCGTTGAAGAACGGGTCGGGCGGGATGTAGAGCGTGTTGGCGTAGTTCAGCGAGCCGCCGCCCACTCCGGCGCCGGCCAGGATCATGCAGTTGCGCAGCAGGTGGATGCGCTGGATGCCGTACATGCCCAGTTGCGGCATCCAGAGGAACTTGCGCAGGTTCCACGAGGTCTTCGCGAAGTCGGCGTCAGCAAACCTGCGGCCGGCCTCCAGGACACCGACGCGGTAACCCTTCTCGGTGAGCCGCAGCGCGCTGACACTGCCGCCGAACCCCGAACCGATGATCAGGACGTCATAGTCAGGTTCCATGGATTCAGTATGTACCTACCGATGGGTAACTAGCTAGACAGGAGGGCCTAACTTGTAAAGAGCCTTCCCCTGCGAGCTGGCGGCACCTCCCGCTTGCGAGGAACACAAAAGTGCAGAAAACAGCCGGAAAAGTGCAGTTTTGCGTCTGCTCGCGAGAAGTACCTAAGCGGGACAGACCTACGCGTCGACGGTCAGCCCGACCTTCTGGAACTCCTTGAGATCGCAGTACCCGGCCTTGGCCATCGAACGACGCAGGCCACCGACCAGATTCAGCGACCCGAACGGATCGTCGGACGGTCCGGTGAGCACCTGCGACAGCGGCGGACGCTCGCCCAGACCGACCTGCAGCAGCGCGCCACGCGGCAGCGACGGGTGCGCCGCGGCCGACGGCCAGAACCAGCCACCGGCCTGGGCCTCGTCCGCGACCGCGAGCGGGGTGCCGAGCACCACCGCGTCGGCCCCGCAGGCGATCGCTTTGGCCAGGTCACCGGAGGTGTGGATATCCCCGTCGGCCAGCACGTGCACATACCGGCCGCCGGTCTCGTCGAGATACTCACGCCGGGCCGCGGCGGCATCGGCGATGGCGGTGGCCATCGGCACGCTGATACCGAGCACCTCGTCGGAGGTGGTCACCCCCGACGTCGAGCCGTATCCGACGATGACGCCGGCCGCGCCGGTGCGCATCAGGTGCAGCGCGGTGCGGTGGTCGAGCACGCCACCGGCGACCACCGGCACGTCGAGCTCGGAGATGAACGTCTTGAGATTGAGGGGTTCGCCGACCCCGTCCTGCCCCTTGGCGACGCGTTCGGCGGAGATGATGCTGCCCTGGATGACCAGCAGGTCGATACCGGCGGCCACCAGCGCCGGGGTCAGCGCCTGCGCGTTCTGCGGGCTGACCCGGACCGCCGTCGTCACCCCCGCCTCGCGGATACGGGCGACTGCGGCACCGAGCAACTCCGGGTCCAGCGGGGCGGCATGCAGCTGCTGCAGCAACCGGATCGCGGCCGAGGGCTCGGGTTCCTTCTCGGCGGCCGCCACCACACCGGCGATCTTGTCCTCGACATCGGCGTGCCTGCCGATCAGGCCCTCACCGTTGAGCACGCCGAGCCCGCCGAGCCGGCCCATCTCGATGGCGAACTCGACCGATACCAGGGCGTCGGTCGGGTGGCTGACCACCGGGATCTCGAACCGGTAGGCGTCTAGCTGCCAGGCCGTCGAGACATCCTTCGACGAGCGGGTGCGCCGCGACGGCACGATGTTGATGTCGTCGAGTTCGTAAGTGCGGCGGGCGGTTCTGCCCATGCCGATTTCAACCATGTCACGCATGTGCAGGTCCTTCTAGCGGGCGTAGTAGTTCGGGGCTTCGACAGTCATGGTGATGTCGTGCGGGTGGCTTTCCTTCAACCCGGCCGCGGTGATCTGCACGAACTGGGCCTGCTGCAGATGCTCGATGGTGTCCGAGCCGGTGTAGCCCATCGCGGCCCGCAGACCGCCGGTCAGCTGATGAATCACCGTGGACAGCGGCCCGCGGAACGGCACCCGGCCTTCGATGCCCTCGGGCACCAGCTTGTCCTCGGAGAGCACATCGTCCTGGAAGTAGCGGTCCTTGGAGAAGCTCTTCTGCGGTCCGCGGGTCTGCATGGCGCCCAGCGAACCCATGCCGCGGTAGCTCTTGAACTGCTTGCCGTTGACCAGGATCAGCTCGCCGGGGGCCTCGGCGGTGCCGGCCAGCAGCGAGCCCAGCATGGCGGTCGAGGCACCCGCGGCCAAGGCCTTGGCGATGTCACCGGAATACTGCAGACCACCGTCGGCGATCACCGGGACACCATACGGACGGCAGGCCGCCACGGCTTCGAGAATGGCGGTGATCTGCGGTGCGCCCACCCCGGCGACAACACGGGTGGTGCAGATCGAGCCGGGGCCCACCCCGACCTTGACGGCGTCGGCGCCGGCATCACACAGCGCGGCGGCGGCAGCCCGGGTCGCGACATTGCCACCCACCACGTCGACCCGCTCACCGACGGCGGCCTTGAGTCGACTGACCATGTCGAGCACCAGCCGGTTGTGGGCGTGCGCGGTGTCCACGATCAGGACGTCCGCACCGGCATCGGCGAGCGTCATCGCGCGGGTCCAGGCGTCGTCGCCGATACCGACCGCGGCACCGACGAGCAGACGCCCGTCGCTGTCCTTGGTGGACAACGGGAACTGCTCGGTCTTGACGAAGTCCTTGACGGTGATCAGGCCGGTGAGCTTGCCGTGGCCGTCGACGATCGGCAGCTTCTCGATCTTGTGCCGGCGCAGCAGTCCCAGCGCAGCCTCGGCGGACACCCCGGCCTGAGCGGTGATCAGCGGGGCCTTGGTCATCACCTCGGAGACCGGCTTGGACTGGTCGACCTCGAAACGCATGTCCCGGTTGGTGATGATCCCGACCAGCGAGCCCTGGGCATCGACAACCGGCAGACCCGAGATGCGGAACCGGGCGCACATGGCGTCGACCTCGGCGAGCGTGTTGTCGGGTGAGCAGGTCACCGGGTCGGTGACCATGCCGGCCTCGGACCGTTTGACGGTCTCGACCTGGCCGGCCTGTTCGGTGATCGACAGATTGCGATGCAGGACTCCCATGCCACCGGCGCGGGCCATCGCGATGGCCATCCGCGATTCGGTGACGGTGTCCATCGCCGAGCTGACCAGCGGCACCCGCAGCCGGATGCGTTTGGTCAGCTGGCTGGACGTGTTGACGTTGGCGGGCACCACGTCCGAGGCGGCCGGCAGCAGCAGCACATCGTCGAAGGTCAGGCCCAGCATCGCGATCTTGGTCGGATCGTCGCCGCCGGTGGGCACCGGAAGGGCGAGTGGGACGCTGCTTTCAGCGATCGACATGGGTGGAGCCTCCACTAGAACAACCCGTACGCAGTCTGCGAATACTGGCTCCATCCTATCGGCACTGGCCTGGACGCTGCCGCCACGCGGTGCAGCGTCGCGGCGCGCCGGGCAACCGGTGGCGCGAAGCCAGCGGGGCTGCGTAGGCTAGATCCGTGCGTGATGACCTCCCGCCGGGCCTGCCACCTGACCCGTTCGCCGACGATCCGTCCGATCCTTCGGCGGCTCTCGACGCGATTGAGCCCGGTCTGCCACTCGATCCGCAGGAGCGCAGCGCCGTCGAGGCGGACCTGGCCGACCTCGCGGTCTACGAGGCGCTGTTGGCGCACAGGGGCATTCGTGGCCTGGTGGTGTGCTGTGACGAGTGTCAGCAGGACCACTATCACGACTGGGACATGCTGCGCGCCAACCTGTTGCAACTGCTGGTCGACGGCACCGTCCGTCCGCACGAGCCCGCTTACGATCCCGAGCCCGACGCCTACGTCACCTGGGATTACTGCCGCGGTTACGCCGACGCCTCGCTCAACGAGGCGACGTCGGAACCCGACGGCTATCGCTGAATCGCGCTCACTCCCCGTCGCCGGCTGCCGGCACCGTTGTGGTGGTCGTCACGATTTCTGATTCCGCGGGTTCCTCGGCGGACTCTTCGGCCGGCTCGACGACCGGTTCTGTCGTCACCGGTGCCTGAGTCGGCTCGGGCTCAGGTTCCTGCTGCTGGACCGGTTCCTCCGCTGCCGACGGCGCGACCGTTGTCGTGGTCGTCGTGCTCGACGGGGACACCGTGGTGGTCGTCGTCGTACTCGACGGGGCCACCGTGGTGGTGGTCGTCGTGCTCGACGGCGGCAGTGTCGTCGTGGTCGTTGTGGTGGCGGCCGGTGCGGATGTCGTCGACGTCGTGGTCGGTGGCGTGGTGGACGGCGTGGTGGACGTCATCTCCGAGGTCGCAGACGTGGTCTCCGCACCGCTCGACGAGGTGGTGGTCTCCGACGTCCCACTCGTCGGGGACGTCGTCGTCGAGAGCACCTCGGGACCGGGCGACGTGGTGACCGTTGTCAGCGGTACATCGGTCGGGGTTGGCGTCACCGTGTCGGTTTCTTCGACCACCGGGACCGGCAGCAGCGTCAGCGGTGACTGCGGCAGCACCGGCATCGGTTCACCGGCCGGCGGCAGCGTCGCAGCGGGATCCTGCTCGACTACCTTGTAGGTCAACGCATTCCACTGCTCGATGAGGTCATGCTTCTGCTCCACCGGACCGACACTCTGCACCGTCGCCGACAACGCGGCGAGCTTGTCCTGCGCCTGGTCCCACTGCCCCTGATCGACCAGTTGCTGCACCTGGGCCAGCTCGGTCTGGGCGGCCAGCACGACGGCGTCGTCGCGGGTGGCGCGCTCCTCACCGAAGATCATGGAGCGGATGCCGTACAGCCCGTCGCCGGGTGCGGCGGCGAACACCGCGGTGCCGAAACCGCCGAGACAGAGCACCGCCGCGGCCGCGGAGCCGACGACGGCGAGCCCCATCCGGTTGCGACGACCAGGACGGTTGGTGGCGTCGATCAGCGCGGCAGAGGCCTGCGAGGGCGACACGACATGGTCCATCGGCACCTGCCGGACGTCGTCGCGCCAGCCGGAGAGCAGTTGCGCGAGTTCGGCGTCACCACGGTCGGTGGAGAACGGCGCCTGCTCGTTGGCCAGTGCGTCGAGGAACCGGTCGGCCCGGTTGATGTCGTTGAGGGAGGGGTCACCGCCGTTGGCGGTCCAGCGACCGAAATCAGGCATATTCTTCCCCTCCTCCCGAGATCTCCGATTTGAGTTTGGCCAGGGCACGGTGCTGGGCGACCCGCACTGCGCCGGGTGTACTGCCGACCGCTTCCGCGGTCTCTTCTGCGCTCATGCCGACGACGACGCGCAAGATCAGGATCTCGCGCTGCTTCTCGGGCAGGATCGCGAGCAGCTTCTCCATCCGCGCCGACGCATCGGCATCGATGGCGAGCTGTTCGGGTCCCGCCTCGCCGGACAACCGCTCCGGCACATTGTCGGTAGGCTCGGCACGGTTGCGGGCTGATGCCCGGTGGGCATCGGCGAGCTTGTGCGCAGCAATGCCGTACACAAAGGCCAGGAACGGGCGTCCCTGATCTCTGTAGCGCGGCAACGCCGTGATGGCGGCCAAGCACACCTCCTGCGCAATGTCGTCTGCGGACAGACCACTTCGTTCAGCGGACCCAATCCGTGCCCGGCAGTACCGGACGATGATCGGGCGGATGGTCTCCAAGACCACCCTGAGAGCGTCCCTGTCCCCCGCCACAGCCTCAGCGACGACAGCATCGAGACGTTCTCCCGAAATGGTCATCGTGGGTGATCTCTCCAGCGTTACGGATGGGACGCAACCGGACGGGTGCGTCAAACAAACATTAACGATCGCAACAGCATGAATCGGTTCAGCGACGCGACCACACGCCGCCTCTGCGTCGCACTGTATCGGCGGCCCGGTCCCGAGCGGCCTCGACGGCGGGCGCCGAAAGGGCGTTGCTGCCGATGTCGGCGAGCAGTCCGGCGATCGCCCAATGCAGCGGGACCAGCCCGAACTCGGCCGTATGTGTGAAGGCCGCGTCGGCGACGGCGCGCGCGGAGTCCAGCCGGCCGGCGCAGCACAGCGCGGCCGCGAGCACCACCTGTGATTTGGCACCGTGGCGCACCGACCCGAGCGTGTCGGCCAGTTCGACGGCACACTCGGCATGGCGCAGCGCCGTGGCGCCGTCCCCGCCGACCATCGCCAGCTCGGCCGACACCCACTGCAGCCGGACGTCCTGGCGGGGAGTACCCGACACCGTGGCGGCGCGTTGCAACAGCCGGGCCGACAGTGCCAGCCGCCCGATCCCCAGGGCGTCGGCCGCCAACCCGACGAGAGCATCGGCGCGGGCCGCCGGATCGACACCGGCCAGGGCCAGCGCACGGCCGTCAGCGCCGCGGGCAACGGTGTGTCCACCGAGTTGGCGCAGACACGATGCCCGGGTGCTGTGCGCGAGCGAGACGACCCGGCCCGTGCGCTGGGTCCGGGTGATCGTCGCGAGTTCGGTGTGGGCGAGGCCGTAGTGCCCCTGGCCGGCTGCCGCCACCGCGCGCAGCCAACGATCGCGGGGGTCGACGGCCGGCGGCAGCGGCCAGAGCTGCGGATTGTCGCCGAACGCGGCCTCGGCCAGCGCAGCCGCGGGGGTGATCGTCGGGTCGTTCATCGCGCTCGAACGCTATCAACGCCGCCAATGCTCGAAAAAACGTGACCAATTCGACCTTGGTTAACAGTTGATGGTCGCCACGTTACGGACAGATCAACTGGCCCTGATTCGCATTTTGGACCGAATTGACGCGAACAGGGAAAACACCCCGGATCGAGGTCAATCGACGGTCTGAAAAGCACCTGCTCCATTGCTCGCAAGTGAACACGATGAACGTGAAGTAAATTCGTACCCTGCGGATATGCGATTTCACCATGACCCGGACTATTGACGAGTTTTCGGTAGCGCTTCTACCTTGTGTGCACGAGTAGTCATCGGCGACAAGAGCTCGGTTCAGTTCCGCGACTCACGCACTCACGCGTCTTCGCGAAATGAGTGTGAAGAGAGGGGTTTTCAAATGCCACAGCCGCAGCAACTGCCCGGACCCAACGCCGATATCTGGGATTGGCAAATGCAGGGTCACTGCCGGGGCGTCGATTCCTCGATGTTCTTCCATCCCGACGGCGAACGCGGCCGCGCCCGCGCCCAGCGCGAGATGCGCGCCAAGGAGCTGTGCCGGGCCTGCCCGGTGATCGCACAGTGCCGCTCGCACGCACTGGCCGTGGGTGAGCCCTACGGCATCTGGGGCGGCCTGTCCGAGTCCGAGCGTGAGCTCCTGCTCAAGCGCGGGATGCGCCGCACCGCGTAGACACTCCACCGCACACCGAGGGACTTCCCCTCGCGAGTAGACGTCAATGGCCCCGGGAACCCGCGTTCCCGGGGCCCTTCGCGTCTAGTCACCGAAAGATGTTGCACCCCAAAGTCTTTCCGTTTGACAGTAGATGAACGCGGCGCCAAGATCTGGTGGCATGAGCGATATCGCGGAGAAGAAGGCCTTGGCCGAGGTGGAGCGCACGCTCACCCAGGAGTTCCCGGATATCGCCCAATCGGTGATCACTTCTGCTGTACAACAAGCACTTTCACGCTTCACCGAGAGCCGGATCCGCGATTACGTACCGCTGTTCGTGGAGAAGCACGCACGCCGTACACTGGCCGAAGCGGCCGATCTCGCCGAAAGTGCCTAGCCGCGCGCGTCTTTGCAGTCAGAACGAGTTTGCTTGAAGTGCACACCGTGTCGGCGTGAGGTGTACTGGCTTGGAGTTTGCTGATCCTGCCAGAGGAGTCGAGGTTCGATGACCACAGCACGCATCGCCGTCATCGGCGGTGGCATCCTCGGTATCGCCATCACCCGTGAAATCCTCCTCCGACATCCGGACATGCAGGTCACGGTCTTCGAGAAGGAGGACCGGCTCGCCGGGCACCAGACCGGACGAAACAGCGGTGTGGTGCATGCCGGGCTGTACTACCCGCCCGGCTCCATCAAGGCACTGCTGTGCCGGCGCGGTGTCGGACTGCTCGAACAGTTCTGCGCGGAACGCTCCATCCCCCGCATCGCCTGCGGCAAGGTCCTGGTGGCACTCGACGAAACCGAGCGTGCCCGGCTGGCCGGCATCGAGGAACGGGCGTTGGCCAACGGGGTGCCGGGCGTGCGCATCATCAGCCTCGGCGAGCTGCGTGAGCTGGAACCACATGTGCGCGGGATAGCCGCACTGCATTCGCCGTCGACGTCGATCGTCGACTACGCCCAGGTCACCGCGGCGCTGGCGGTTGACGCCGGGGCCGCCGGCGCCGAGATCCTGCTCGGCCATGAGGTGACCGGGCTGCGCCGGGTCGGCGCCGAGGTGGTGGTGACCTCACAGAACGCCGACGGTACCGCGGAAACCGCCTTCGACCGGGTGATCGCCTGCGGTGGTCTGCAGAGTGACCGGTTGGCGGAGATGGCCGGTGACGGACCCGACCCGGTGATCATGCCGTTCCGCGGTGAGTACTACGCGATCCGGCCCGAGCGCCGCGACCTGGTCAACGGACTGGTCTATCCGGTGCCGGATCCGCGGTACCCGTTCCTCGGGGTGCATCTCACGCCGCGGGTGGACGGCGAGGTGCTGGTCGGCCCCAATGCCGTTCTGGCCCTTGCCCGGGAGGGTTACAACTGGCGCACGGTGTCGGCCTCGGACCTGGCCGGGGTTGCCCGCACCCCGGCCTTTTGGCGGTTCGCCCGCCAACACTGGCGCACCGGTGTCCGCGAGATGCACGGGTCGCTGAGCAAGCACCGCTTCATGGAGGCCGCCCGCGCTTATGTACCTGACCTTCGCGATGATGACGTGGTGCCCGGTCCGTCCGGTATCCGCGCGCAGGCGCTCGACGCGGACGGCGGCCTGGTCGACGATTTCCGGATCAGCATCACCGATCGAATCATCGTGCTGCGCAACGCACCCTCGCCCGCGGCGACATCGTCACTGGCCATCGCCGAACACGTGGTGTCTGCCGTCGAGGAGGCGATGACGTGATCACGGCTCTGCGTGGGAGTGACACACCCAGGCTGCCGATCGCCGGTGTGCATACCGTCGAGGAATGCACCTGATCCCGAAAGCCGCTGCCCTGCTGGGCATCATCGTCACTCTGTTCGCGAGTGTCGGCCCGCCCACCGCAGGCGCATCGGACAATGCCCAGATCATCCGGGACGGATTCGCCCGCGGTGTCGGCGGACCCGACAGCTTCTACGCCCTGCTCGCCGAGGATGTGCGCTGGACGGTGGCCCGAGCCGAGGGAGCGGCGACCTACACCAACCGGCAGGATTTCCTCGACCGCGGCGCCAAACCCATCCTGGACCGGCTGACCGGTCCGATCCAGGCGCAGATTCACGATCTGGTCGTCGACGGTGACCGGGTGGTGGCGCTGTGGCGCGGGACGGCCCAGGCGATCGACGGCCACCCCTACGTCAACGAGTACGCCTGGTCGATGACGATGACCGACGGACAGATCAGCACGGTGGTGGCCTATCTGGACCTGGTCGCGCTCGATGACCTGCTCAGCCGCCTCCCGCTGTAACCCCGGGCCCGTCATCGTCGATGACCTGGTATGGACAGTTGCGGATCTGCGGTTGCCGTTGCGTTGGCGGTCACGGCGGTCCTGGGTGCCGCGCCGGCGCAGGCCGCCCCGCTGCCGGACTTCTGCACACCGGTCGTCGAGGTCTGCACCGCGCGGCTGACGTCGGTGACCGCCGATGTGGTGAACGGAACGATCACGGGCACCCCCGTCGGCGGCGGCCCGGCGCTCACGCTGACCGGACAGGGCGAGGCCTATCTGAAGTCGGCCGGCTTCGGCACCCCGCTACCGGCGGCGATACAAACCTGGGACACCACCATCGACCAGGTCGGCGGCCTCGACGTCGCACCGTCGGATCCCAATTGGTACGGCAACGCCAAGGCCCGGGTGTTCCTGCCCAGGACGCTCAATGATCTGGCCGTCGGGTTCCCGCCGGGCACCCTGGTGGTGAGTTTCACCGCCGGCGACGCCTATGGGCCGTACCAGCTGGTGAGCATTCAGCCGACGCTTGCGTGACCACGACCGGACCGACAGGTCCCAGTGAGTGAGATCACATCTTGTTCGGCGCCCGCCCCGGGAGTGACCGTGTGCTGTCACTCCCCCGGCAGGAAGAAGTTCTCCATGAAAGATGCGTCCGGAACCGGTCCCACCCGCAGATATCTGTCCCGCACGGCCAAGCTGCTCGGCATCACGCTGATCTCCTCGGCGATGCTCATCGGTGCCGCGATTCCCGCGGCCGCCGAGTTGATGCGCGTGACGTTTGTGCGGCACGGTCAGTCGGCAGGCAATGCCTCCGGCCTGATCGACACCTCCACACCCGGCCCGCTGCTCACGCAGACCGGCCAGGACCAGGCCAAGGCCGTGATCGGCACACTGGGCGTCAACAACTACGACGGTGTCTACGCGTCGATCATGCAGCGCACCCAGCTGACCGCCACGCCGCTGTCGCAGTACCTGCACCTGCCGATCCAGGTGCTGCCCGGCGTGCACGAGATCGAGGCCGGCGTCTTCGAGGGCACCCCGGAAAGCGAGGCCGCCAATGGTTACGGCCGATTCCCGCTGGCCTGGGCCCTGCAGGGCAACCGCGATCTGCGCATCCCCGGTTCGATCGACGGCCATGAGTTCGACGCCCGGATGGACGGCTCGCTGCAGCAGATCTACGACAACGGCGACCGCAACGCCGTCGTCTTCTCTCACGGCGGGGCGATCATGTTCTGGACGATGATGAATGCGACGAACCTGACGATGGAGCAGAAGCTCGATCTGCTGCGCTACTCCCCGCTGGGCAACACCAATTACGTTGTCATCGAAGGCAGCCCGGAAGAGGGCTGGAAGCTGGTGAGCTGGAATGGCCAGAAGTTCGGCCCCGACGCGTCGCTGGCCGACGAGGTGCGCCTACAGTTCCGCACACTGCAGCGGCAGCTCGCCGGGGCAGTGCACCAGGTGGTCGCCTCCTTCGGCACGCTGAACCCGGCCAAGGTGCTCGCCGCGATCGCCGCAAGCTTCTCCGACACCGTCGTCTCGATCGCCAAGTTCGCCGGCGCCGTGAACAACAAGCTGGCCACCGAGTGGGCCAAGAAAAACGAACCGAGCCCGACGGTGCAGGCGGTGCCGACCGCCGCCGGCGAACCCGAGGTCGCGGCCCGGACGGCCGCCGTCGAGGAGCCCGCGACGAGCACAGCGGAAGCAAGTGCCCGTGATTCGGATTCGAAGCCGGCGGTTGCGGAGACGGTGCTCCAGACGAGCGGCGCTGAGGCTGACATCGTCGAGGCCACCGAGCCGGAGCCGGTCGAGGCCACCGATCCCGAAGAGGTCCAGACACCCAAGATCAGCTCGCCGACCAAGTCCCCCCGCTCCGCACGGACCGCACTGAGCGGTGCCACCACCGCGAAGAAGGCCGGGCCACGGGCCAAGGTGGGTGCCGGCAGCCCCAACTGATCAGGTACGGCCAGATTCCCTGTCGCCCCGGCGGCAGGGAATCTGGCTTTTCGCCACCGGTCGGATCGTTACAGTGAGGGCCGTGCCCACCGCGCCCGCTTCGATGGTGGCGCGGGTGGCGCTGATCGTGAACGCCTTCGACCGCGCCGGCACCGTGCTGCGGCTGGATCAGGTGGTCGACCGCGCCGGCCTGCCGCGCTCGTCGACGCACCGGATCCTCAACCAGCTGCACGATTCCGGGCTCCTGCAGCACACCCCCGACGGATACTCGCTGGCGACGTCCGCGCTACCGGCCGCCGGCGCCATCGACCACGCGCAGTTGCGCAGCGTCGCATCACCGGTGCTGGAGCGTCTGCACGCCGACACCACGCTCGTCGTCCACCTCGGGGTGCTGGCCGGGGCCGACACCCTCTATCTGGACAAGGTGGCCGGCGGCGGTGGCACCGCGGTACCGACCCGTGTCGGCGGCCGGACCGCGGCCCATGCCAGCGCGCTGGGCAAGACGATGCTCGCGCGGCTGCAGGCCGAGGACATCGACCGGACCCTGGACCGATCATTACGCAAGTGCACCCCGGCGACGATCGCCGACCTGCCGACCCTGCACCAAGAACTGGCACGCATCCGATCGCGTCGCGGAATCGCCTACGATGACCAGGAATTGGCCGTGGGACTGTCCAGCATCGCCGCACCGATCGTGATGCCGGGCGCCGAGATCGCCGGGCTGTCGCTCACCGGTGCGGTGCCCGCGCAACGACTGGCCCGACTCGCACCGTTCCTGTCTCGGTCCGCCAACGGTATCTCCGAGCGGCTCGGCCGACCCTCCCCCGAGAACACCGACGTCGAAACCGTCACCGACGACATGCTGTCGCGCGTGCTGCGCACGCTGGCCTCCGACGCCTGGGTCTGAGGCCACTCACCACATCAGATCGTCGACATCGATGCCCACCGTATGCCGGCCCACCACGGCCAGAACCTGCTCGACATTGCTGGCGACGTGCATCCGCGCGGTCTGAGCGTCACGCCAGACCCGTTCCAGCACAACCTCGTCGACGTCGGGGCTGGGTGAGTCGACGACAGCAGCAACCACACGTAACGCACGATCCGACGCCATCACCTGGTCACGTCGGGTGCGCAGCATCAGCTCGGCGTCCGGATATCCCTCGGCCCGAACACAATCGAGTTGCTCGGCAACATTACGCAGGATCTGCATCATCGACAGGTCGACATCGGCGCTCAACACACCCGACGCGTGGCCCTGCAGCACACGGTCGGCCGCACCGAGCAGCGGGATGGACCCGGCGAGGGTGTACAACGTCGGTTGCGGCAGCCGCTGCAACGCAGGCATCTCAGGACCGTAACTCAGGTCGAGCCAGCTGAACGCGCGATGCTCGGGCACAAAGGCGTCGGCCACCCTCACGTCGTCGGCACCGATTCCCCGCAGCCCCAACCCATTCCAGGGGCGTTCGACGGTGAAGTCACCACGCGGAACCAGCACTGCCATGAAATCCTGCGCCGCGCCGTCGGGGCCGACCTTCAACGCGGCCACACTCAACCACGAGGCATACGGGACTCCCGTGCACCGCGTCCACCGGCCGCTGAGGCGGTAACCGCCGGGGATTCGTTCCAGCCGGCCGGTGGGTGCGTAGGACGAGCACAGCAAGGCGCGCGGGTCATCACCCCAGATCTCGTCCAGCACCCGCGCATCGCGAACCGACAACCCCCAGTTGTTGACGGCCAGCCAGGCCGCGAGCCAGCCGGTCGACGTGCACGCGGACGAGAGTTCGCGGGTGGCCGTCAGGTACACGTGCGGTTCGGCGTCAAGACCTCCGAACTCCGGAGGCTGCAGCAGCGCAAAGTATCCGGCATCGTGCAGCCGCACGATCACCTCCCGGTCGACGGCCCCGGCGCGGTCGACATCGGCGGCGGCCTCAGCGATCTCGGGCAGCAGATCCCGGACGGCATCGAGCACAGTCTGCGACGTTCTCTCCCTCGGTTGTGGTTCCCCGTGCAACGATCGAGGTATATCAGTCCCTATGGTCGCTGGAGGTGGATATGGCGCAATCGGCCGTGCACCGCGGTCGTGCGCTGGACGAATTCATCGCAACCGTCGGCGAACTCGCATCAGAGGACGCCTCCCGCGGATGGCTGGCCGCGATGTACGGCCTGGCCGACCGCGCATGGGACGCGCATCCCGACGCCGTGACCAGCATCGGCTCCCACGGTGCCGCACGGATCGCCGACGGCCTGCTGAGTGGGCGGTGGACGAAGGTGGTGGGCGCCGCGAAAGCGGACTGGCTGCTACTGCACTGCGTTGACGGATACCTGCCGATCCCGGCGGGCGTGGCACAGATCGACGTGCACGACCGCCCGTCCGCGCTCGTGGACGCAGGCATCGCGGACATCGCGGTCATCGATGCCAGGGTCGGCGCGGACCGCATCGCCATCGACGGTGCGGTCATGGCGGCGGTCTCGTCCTCGGCCGTGGTCGGGACCGCACTCGGCGGATGGCGCCGACATGTGGATCAGGTGCGGGCCCGGCTGGCCATCTCTTACGGCGGCGACGAGATCACCGACGAGGCCGCCGCCCAGATTGCCCGCACTGCATCGGATCTCGATGCCGCACGCCTGCAGATCGCGACGAGCGGACTCGCGGATGCGGCACCGTACGCCCAGGCGATCACGCGGGCTCGCAGGGCGATGGATCGTCTGCTGGCGAGCAGCCGCCACGCTCTCGACGCCTCGGATCCGGTGACGGCCGCCTGGCGCGATGTGCACGCGGGCTGCCGACTGGCCGCTGCACTCGTCCCCTGATACCGATGCCCGCCCATGAGACATCTGTGAGGATGGACCCATGCTCCGACACCTCGCAGCCATCGCGTGCCTCGGCGCGGCGCTGTGCGCCGCGCCGATTCCGTCGGCCGCCGCCGAAGCCTGCCCGGATGTCGAATTGGTGTTTGCTCGCGGCACCGGTGAGCCGCCGGGGCTGGGCCGGGTGGGCGACGCGCTCGCCGGTGCGCTCGGACCGATGCTCGGTGGCCGCAGCCTGGGCACCTATGCGGTCAACTACCCGGCCAGCCTGAACTTCCTGACCACCGGCCACGGCGCCGATGATGCCCGCGGGCGCATCGCCTGGCTGGCCGGTGCGTGCCCGGGCACCCAGGTGGTGCTCGGCGGCTTCTCGCAGGGGGCGGCCGCGGTCTCCATGCTGGCCGGTGTGCCGCCGGTGGGGTCGTTCATCGGGTCCATCGGTTCGGCGCCCGCACTGGCCCCGGATCTGGTGGGCCGGGTCGCCGCGGTGGCGGTATTCGGCAATCCCAGCACAAGTTTCGGGTCCCCGCTGTCCTCGACCGGGCAGTTCGCCGGACGCGCGATCGACCTGTGCAGTCCCGGTGACCCGATCTGTACAAATGGCCGGGATCGTGCCGCGCACAGCAACTATGAGCTACCACCCTATCCCGGGCAGGCCGCCGGATTCATCGCGGGCCGGGTCTGACTAGGCCAAAGGATCCATTGACAGGTTTCGCGAACCGGTCGCAAGATTGAGACCTGTTGTGACAAAGTCACACTCATGTTCGAATCTCCGTGCCACTCAACTGGCGTCACGGCTGGGAGACCCTGATTGTCACGCGTACGCACCTGATTGCGGGTGCCTGTCTACTGTCCACCGGACTCGTGATGGGCACCATCAACGGTGCGACCGCCGCGGCGGAGCCCGACAGCCCGTCCGTCTCGGAGACGACCCAATCCACCAGTGATTCCGGCGGCCACGGTGACAACGACGCCCCGGGCCCCGACGATTCGGACGAGACCCCGTCGACCGAGGATCACGAGACCGATACCGACCCCGAAGACCAAGAGTCCGATGAGGACGCCGCCCCGCCCCTCACCGACGAATCGGATACCTCGGATGACTCGCCGGGGGCCGGCGCGGCATTACCCGACCCGCCCGAGAGCGAAGAAACCGATTCGGTCATCGAGGCTCCGGCGCACTCCAATTCCGAGAACAACTTCGAGGCCGCTGCCCCAGCAACGTCGCCGGTCGTACACGACACCCCCGAGCCGATGCCTTTGGCGCTCGCCGGCCCGATCATCGCCGATGTTGCGGCGATCCCCACGACTGCACCGGTACCTGAAGTTGTGGCAACCCCGGAGCCGGCGCTGCCCGCGGTCGCGATCGTGGCCCCGACGCCTACGCTGCCTGCGGTTCCGATGGTCGCGGCACCGCTCATCGAAGAAGCCGTCGCACAGCTGGTCCAGACACTGGTGCTGGTGGCCGTCGATGTGGTCGAGGCCATCATCGCGCTGATCGCCGACCTGCGCGCCGTTCCCGGCATCGTGTGGGCCCGGGCAGGTGGCGGTGGCGCGTACCCGTCGAGCGCGTTCCTGCCGAAAGACACGATCATGGCGATGCTGACCACCATGCTGGCGCGGTCGTTCTCGGCGGGGGTCGGGTCGTCCGTTGCCGGCAGTGCCCTCGTCGGCATCAGCCTCGACCGGATCATGTCGGCCGCCTCGACGCTGCGGCCGGACACCCAGCCCCTGGCCGAAGCGCGCAGTGCCGCCCCCACAGACAGCGCGCCGGCGCAGACGGTGGTGACCGCGCTGGCCGCGATGTCGCTGTGGGCACTGCTATCCGGCGCACTACCGGGTCTCGGCGGCCTGTTCGTCTGCGCAGCGACCGGGGTACGGCTCGGCTACCGTCAGGCGCGCGCCCGGATGACCTTGCACCGAACGGAATTGGCGCGTTTCGTCCGGGCCGGGCCGATCGGGATCGTGCGTAACGGCACCCAGGTCACCATTCATGCCCGCAGCGGCGGAGCCGAGATCACACCCCGGGGCCGGCACCTGCGGCTGGCTTCCTGACTTCCGCGCGTCGGCAGCCCAATTCAATGACCTTCTGTCGTGGGCAGTCGGAACAAATAGGATGAGTCATGCGCGGGCGCGACATACTGGTGGTGATTCTTATCGTCGCAACATGCGCTGCAGCGCTCGTCGGGGCAACAATTCTCATCGCCACCGGCCAGCTGACCCCGGGGCCCACAAGCGGTCTTCCGTGAGCACGAAAACACCCCCTGCTCAACGAGACCGGGGCCCTTGTTGACGGCAGCAGCCTCGGTTTTTCGAGATCGGTTTCGGCAAGGAAACCCCGAACCGTGCACTTCGCTCCCAACGACCGGCACGACGAGATCGTGTGATGTCACCCACTGCGGTACACAGGACCCTTCGCAGGAGTTGGGAATTGAGTACTGCATTACTCAGGTGCTCCTCATCACCTCACGTAACAATGATGACGCTGGTAGTCACGAGTTCGGCACTACAGAGCGGCAAAGCTTTCGGACGTCGACGCGACAGTCGCTGTGCGATCAGTGCGATTCGAGACGCCATATGGCGGCACCACCACTGGATACGAGCTTCATCATCGGGTAGGGCAGAGCAATGGCAACACATACACGGGGGCCGCGCGGGGACTCGGTATCGGTAGCAAAGATGGGACTGTACGGAACAATTGGCGCGGCGATAATCGCCGCTGTCGCGCCAATCGTCTATCAAGAGCTCACCGACAACGGCGTTTCCACCAGCAGCCATCCGGTACCGGCGCCGACGACTACCGCCGTCGATCCGGGCAACAGCGGCGAAGAGGTTTCATTCAACAGACTGAGGATGGACGGTATCGGTGGCGTCACCCTATCGGGCTCTACTGAACATGACATCAACGCCACGGGCGTGGTCGTTTCGATAGGCCCGAAGCCGGCGGGTGGGTACTGGTATGGCTTCGGTGATATCTCGAACAGCCAGTGGGATGCCGATGTCCGGACTGAACCGCCGTGGCAGAACTACGAGATTTCGGCGGCGTATTACTACGGAGACCTAGGCGGTGCGGTCCAGGCAGTGCCGGCGCCACATGTCAGCCCCGACCAAGCATCTCCGGCTTCTGCTCAGTCCAAGAAATCTATGTCGGGATATGCAAGTCCGCGTGAATTGATGTTCCACTTGGAACCCCCACCAACGACGTCGCCGTCCGCGCCTTCGGACGAGTTGATGCGATGCGTGGAGCAGTTCGGCCCGAGCTGTTTCAACGGCCCAGAATTCGGACCGCCATCGACTTACCAACCGAATCAGTGACTGATTAATCGTTCGCGTACGGTGATCCGTCAGTTCACGCCGCGAGCAGACGCAAAACTGCCCCAAATCCGAAGATTTGGGGCAGTTTGCTGGGGGCACCTCCCGCTTGCGGGGGACTGCTCGGCAGACCTAGTGGGCGTGCCCGTGGTGGCCGTGCCCGTGATCCTCTTCCTCGGCCGGCTTGTCGACGACAGCCGTCTCGGTGGTGTTGGATGTAAGCCATGTCTGAGCAGGTCAAGCGAGCGCTGATCGTCACTCGCCTATCCAAGGTCACCGACGCTACTACCTCCCCCGCACGGCAGAGGGAGATCTGCGAGGAGCTATGCGCTCAGCGTGGCTACGAGGTGGTCGGTATCGCCGAAGACCTTGAGGTATCAGGTGCCGTCGATCCGTTCGGGAAGAAACGCCCGAACCTGTCCCGCTGGCTCGCCAACGAAGCTGAGCCGTTCGACGTGCTCGTGGCGTACCGGGTTGATCGGTTCACCCGGTCCATCCGGCATCTGCAACAGCTCGTCAACTGGGCAGAGGATCACGACAAGCTCGTGGTGTCGGCAACCGAACCACACTTCGATACCACCACACCTTTCGCGGCGGTCGTGATTGCCCTCATGGGCACCGTGGCTCAGATGGAACTAGAGGCGATCTCAGAGCGCAACGCGTCCAAGTCTCAGCGGGACATCAAACTAGGCAAGTACAGAGGCTCACAGCCTCCGTGGGGGTACCTGCCGGCCAAAGTGGACGGAGTATGGCGGCTGGTGCTCGACAAGGAACAAGCTGACGTGATCCGCGAGGTCGCCCAGCGGGTCATCGCCACCGAACCGCTACAGCGGATTGCCCACGATCTGACCCGTCGCGGTGTGCTGACGCCGAAAGATCACTTCGGCCGGTTCCGTGGTCGGAAAATCGAGAACCGCGAGTGGAGCGTAACCACGCTGAAACGCTCGCTGTTGTCCGAGACCATGCTCGGGTACGCCGTGTCCAAAGGTAAGCCCGTCCGCAACGATGACGGCTCGCCCGTGGTGCGGTCCGAGCCGATCCTCACCCGAGAGGACTTCGACGCTGTACGGGTCGAACTGGACAACCGGACCAAACGAGGTGAGCCCCGCGAGGCGAGCACGTCGTTGTTATTGCGTGTGCTGCACTGCGGGGTCTGCCAGTCCCCCGCGTACAAGTTCAACGGCGGCAGCCATAGCCAGTTTCCGCGCTACAGATGCAAGACGATGACCAAAGCGGACAAATGCGGCAACGGCACGATCCGGGCAGACGAGGTCGACCCGTTGGTCGACGGTGCCGTGACAACCTTGCTCGGATCATCTGAGCGTCTTGTACGCGTATGGGATTCGGGGTCAGACCATTCTGCCGAATTGGGGGACGTCGAAGCTGAGCTGACCGACCTCGTTGGGCAGATCGGGACACCTGCGTTCAAACCGGGAACACCGCAGCGTGCCACGCTAGACGCTCGGATAGCTGCGCTCGCTGAGCGTCAGGAACAGCTGTCCTCGGTAGCCGTGAAGCCTGCCGGGTGGACATGGGCAGGTACCGGCGAGCTGTTCGGCGATTGGTGGGCCGAACAGGACATCGAAGGCCGAAACATCTGGCTACGGTCGATGAACGTCCGAGCCGAATACAACGGCCGTAGCGGTATCCGCTTGGATCTCGGCGACCTCTACCATCTCGCCGCACAGGTCAACCCAACGGGACCAATCGCCAGGTGGCTAGAGCTGTTGGACACGATGGGCAACCACGGCATCGCCGGTATCGAGATCAACGGCGACCAAGTCGACGTGGTGCCCGTAAACGCAGAAAATCCCCCGGCCCTTTGAGGGGACCGGGGGAAATCTGTCTGCGTGTCAGGCTAATCACGGCACCGTTGACGGTTGCCGGGGGAACGCCTTAGAGTCGGGGGTGGAGTAACAGCGTGACTACCTCGTAGGCGCTCACGCTGTTCTCCCATCCTCTTGTATGTCTTATGCCAGCCCTGCGGCTGTCGAGAGCACGTAGAGACCAGGAACGAACCTGTACGAGTCGCTGCCCTCTTTGGTCCAGTGACCGAACTCGATGGACAGCGCTGCTTCGTCCTCTAGGTTGACGAACCAATCGACGTCACCTTCGGTAGCGGTGACCTCGGCAGCTCCGGTATCCCGGTGGGCTGCAAGACGGTTCTGTGCTGACCGCTGTACACGTTTGGAGGTATCTCCTACGGCATCGTGAACACCTTCCAAGTGTGAGACGACTCTGTTCATAGCCTTCTCACCGATCAACCGGACCACTACCGGCGAACGATCACGTAGCTCACGTGAGCCGTTCGAGGGCTGCCGTTGAAAACCCTGGGCTCACCGTCGATTGTGTAGCGGTCGCCGTTCCACTCGATCTGAGAGGCAGACCCCAACTTCTCGGGATAGCCTTTGAGCCGTAGACGGTACTTCGATACGGTGCCGTCTCCCGCTGCAAAAGCAGGATCATCGGCCGATCCGATGAATTGCACCGAGGCAGTACAGGTGACCCCGGTATCTGACGGCTTGACCTTGATGTTGCCGTCCGGGCTTGTAGTGGCGATCTCGGGATAGACCGTAACGGTCTCATTTCCCTTGTCTAACAGACTCATTGGTTCCTTTTGTGTTGTGCCAGCGCTTCCGCTTGCATCCTGTCGTGCAGCATTCGGGCAAAGTCGACGGTCGACTTGACCCTGTCCCGTTTCCGCCTCGGAACAGCCCGTTTCATACGTTCTCCGATGGGTCTAGCTTGATCCGGTCCAGAAGACGGGCAAGTCTGTCCCTCTCGGTTTGCACTTGGGCTATCAGCGGATTGATTACTGGCTGCCGCATCGAACCCAGAACGGTGAGAGGCGCATTCTTGGCCTCCGCGTCAAGCTTCTGTATCCAGTCGGCCGTTTTGCACGCGTCTTCCAGGATGCGGGCACGGTCGGGGAACAGCTCTAGGTCGTACTCGGCGGTTATCCGGTCCCAGAGCTTGCCGCCCTGGTACCTGAGCCCGCGTGGCTTGGATAGCGTCAAATCAGGCTCCTCTCACCTGGACTTTTATGCGGTTGTCATGCATGTTTATGCATCGCGATCAGGCCTTTCGGCTGAAAAACGAGGTTCAAACCCCCTCACAGCCTCGGACCCGCATTACGTACCGATGCCGAGACCGGCCGGGGAGGGGGTCTCCCCCTGGGGTGGGCTGCATACTTATGCATCGGCCATCCGTCTATGCATAGTCACGAGTGCAGCCATACCCGCAGGTCATCAGCGTTGCGAACGTCGATCACACCCGGCAGTACCGCGTGCACCACACCTAGCGACAGGTCCACGTCTGGCATGTTCGGCATGTCCTCGGCGTCTGGCCTCGTGTAGATCTCCAGCGACTTGCCGGGGTCTGCCAGCTTTCGGCTGGCGTGCAACAGATCCCGAGTCGAGTCAGCACAGTCCTCGGGTATAGCCCGGTCTAGGTGTGGACGTTTGTACGTACGCAGCTGTAGCCCCGCAGCACCCGCGTACCACCGTGCGAACCGTGCCATGTCATCGTCGTCGGAGACCCCTTCGGCCCGTGAGATCGTCACAGAATCAACGTCACCGAGCACGAGCACCCGACCGGGGTCGATCATCTGGATACGGGTCACCACGTCCCCCGTTTGATCGAGGACCACTGTTCCGGCGTAACTCCGCTGTTGATAGCTGCGTAGTACAGCCTTTTATCCGATCGGTAGAACTCGGTGAGCGCGTCAGACAGCGCGACCACGTTAGCCCAATGGGCTGTGTCCCCGGTTGCCCTGCAAACCTGTTCCGCCTCTGCCAGTAGCGTTTTGAGGCGTAGACACAGGAACGAACACGTACTGCGGGCCTCGTCGCTCAGTTCCCGGTTCGCACCTGGCCGTGCTCGCAGCGGGCAACCCTCTCGGCTACAACGTTTCCGCCGTTTCCGGGGTATCACAACGTCCCTCGTGCGCTGCCACCGTTGGCGTTCATCGTGACGTTCTTCGCACCGAGTCCACGGATAGCGGCCACGAGCACACCCGCACCGTTTAGGGCTACAGCACGGTTTGGCCGGCCGCTGCCGCCCGCCCCTTGTGTGGGGTCGGTCGGAACGTCAGCCGTACGTCCCTGCGTACGCCAGACCTCTGCCACCTGCGCAGCCACCGGAAGCTGTGCAAAGCGGTCTGCCTCCGCCTGCGCCGCCCGCTGTGCCTTCAACTGGGCTTGTCGCTGTGGTTCTTCCCGTTTCATCTGGGCCAGCGCCCGAACCATCTCGGGGCCGGTCGGTTCGACGTCTTCGGAGGGCGGCAGGTCGATCACTCCCCTGCGTGCAAGCTGCCCTAAGAACGCGGCTTGTATCGGGTCCAAGGGCTGTTCGGCAGCTTTCGCCTTCGGTGTGAGCGCCCGCGCTACAGCCTGGGCAGGATTCTTGATCATCTGCGAATACCTCTGTTGTGCAACGTGTTCGGCATCAGTTGAACGAGTATCCCGAGACCTCTTCGGCCAGCGCACGAGCCACCTCGTTGGAGTCGGCGGGGGTGTTCAACGCGAACTCGACTCCCCGGCGAACAGCGGTCAGCCACACAGGTCCGATTGCCCCGACCACCTCGTTTACGGGTCGGTTGGATTTGACCTGTTGCAGCGCTTCGGCATCGTCGTAGGTCTCAGGCCGTAGAATCTGCAACACGTTGTAGAACGTGTTTCCGCGCCGGCCGTGCCCCGGCAGCGACGCCAGCGACGCCGCCCACCGGTCGAACCGATTCAACTTTGCGGCGAGACCGCGTGCAGCGGCGTACGCGCTGAGAGCGTCTGGGCTGAGCGTCACGAGCGACTTCTCGTCGAGGTCTTCGGGCAGTAGGTCGACAGCGTCGATGTACGAGGCGACGACTTCGTCAAACTTGGGTTTGATCTGTTCGATGGCTGCTGGCACCTCGGCCGCAGCGAGTCGAACGACCCTGTGGGCAGCTGCGCTGTGATACTGCAACTTGGCACGTGACAGAGTCGAGATGCTGCCGTAGCTATCGGCGGCGTAATCGACCTGCAACGTCGGGAGCAACTCGTCAGCCAGTTCGCGGATACGGTCTTCGATGTTCTCCGGGGTCGCGCCTTCGAGCCGCACGGCCGGCTTGTGCCCGACCTCGAACCACCGTGCCGCCTCGCACAACGCCACAGCGTCAGCAAGTTCGTTCGATAGCTTGATCCCGACATACGGCCACTCGCCCACGGTTGCGGCGGTGTTCTCGGTTGGTGCGTACATGTTTCCTCCTGTTGTTGTTGTGTTGGAAGTGAGAGCCCGCGTGGCTGGACTCTCGGAGCGTCGGCAGCGGAGAACCCCCGGTGGTTTAGGTCGGGGGTCCTCGTGGTGCCGGTGACTACCGGCGGTGCAGGCCAAGTGCCTGCTTATTGATCTGGTTGTTCTTTACCGAGATCGCCTCGTCAACGTTGGACACGTTGAACACGAAGTTGGTGCCGAGCTGCATCCCGTAGTCCGCCAGCGCCTGCACAGCGCCGTTGCCGCTCATTCCGAGGTCTTGCTGGAGCTGCTGGCTTTGTGCGCCAACGAAGTCGGTGCCCATGGTGAACAGCTTCTGGTCCATGCCCTCGTAGAGGTCCACGGTGTTGTCCACCTCGGCCCCGTACTGCTGCGCCACCCTGAGTTCCTGTTGCTGCACAGCGAGTCTCTTACGCTGCAACTCCAGAGCATCTATCTCGGCCTGGATACGTGCCTTCTCTGCCTTGTCCTCGGTCTGGGCCTTCTGGACCTGTAGACGCTTCTTATCCAGATCCAGCCGCTGCCGTTCTAGGCCGAGCTGATCTCGGAGTTCTTTGGTCTCTTCGGACATCTGCGGAACCGGAACAGCTCCCGTGACAGCGCGATTCAACGACTGCCGCATCGACGTCGCGGATTGGCTGATGGCATCCATCTGGCCCTGCACCGCTCCGAAGTTGAAGTTCAGCGTCGCTCCGCTGATCTCCCCGAACACCTCGCGCATCGCCTCGAAGATGGCTTTCGCCATCGCCTTTGTCTTGGCAACGACGTCGGCGAATCCGTTGTCGAGTCCGTTTCCGAACCCTTCGGCGGTGAACTGCCCGTACTCGGTGAACAGCTTCGACGGGGAGTTGATCCCGAGGAACGACTTGACCGCGTTCGCTACGCCAGATGCGAGTTCACGCGCCTTGTTCACCGCAGCGGAGATCATCCCACCGATGCCATTTATCAGACCCTCAACGAGAGCCTTTCCGGCCTCTAGGCCAGACTTACCAAGCTCTTTCAGCTTGGCGGTAATCTGGGAGACCATCTCCCCGGCCTTGGCGATCATCTCTTGTGCGCCACGAACGAACGCGGCTGTCCACTCATCTACCTTGGCGATGGCTCCTGCGATAGCACCGACCACCGAAGTAATCGCACCGATCACACCGGACATCAGAGCGGTACCGAACGAGGTTGCGGCACCGGCAATCTGAAAGAACCCGTTGACGGCAGGCATCATGGCCTGGGCCATCTGCGCGAAGTTCTGTATCAGCGGAGCAATCGCCGGAATCAGGCCGGCGATAGCGGGCATTAGCGGGACGATGCCGTCTGCGGCCAGTTGTGCGAACCTCGGTATCAGCGGAATCAACGTGTTGGTGATGTCGGCGAACGCAGATGCCATCATCGGAATGTGCGGAGCGATAGACGAGATCGCCGCCGCCACTGTGTTGCCCAACGTCCCCGCGAGCTGTCCGAACGATTCGATCAACGTTGGCAGTACCGGCCCGATGGCCTGTAGTGCCGTCGTGAGGTGAGTCGACAACGCGGTGCCTACCGTCGTCAATGCCGGTCCCAGACCGTCGAGAACACCCGTCGTCAACGTCCCAAGCGTTTCCGTCAGCGCGGACAGTCCGGGGGTCACTGACCCCCAGATCGGAGCTAGGTTCGTACCGAGAGATCCGATTACGTTGGCGATCACAGATGCGAACGTCGTGAGTGCAGGCATCGCCGCTACCAGCGTGTCACCGAGACCGCCGAGCATGTTCTCCAGCGGCCCGCCGAGCTGTCCCATCGCACCGACACCGACCTCCATCAGCCTCGTGAATAGACCGAGGATTCCGTCGAGGGTCTGTGAAAGTCCCTGCATCGCACTATCGAACGCACCTGATGATGTGATCCGCTGGACCATCCCGTCGAACTCTGTGGCGAACGTTCCCAGCGAACCCGTAAGGTGCCCAAAGGAATCCGCACCCGCCGAGGCCAGCGTCAGAAACGAACCCGTAGCCGTCTGAATGATCGGCTGTAGCTGCGAGAACATCTCCCCGGTTTTGCCGAGGATGTTTTCCAACATCCCGAGACCGCCGCCCGAGGTCACCGCATCGGTGACCCCCTGGAACATGTCAGCCATGCCGTTGGCTACCGAGGCCATACCCGATTCGAGGACCGGGAACACCTGCCGGAGTTGATCGAACATCGGGGTCAGCCGTTGCTCGAACACACCCGACACCGACGCTTTGAGTGCGTCGAGATCTGGGATCAACGTCTCGGCGGACTTCTTGATTCCGTCGAGGCCGAGCGCTATCGCACCTGCACCTGCGCCGCCTGCTGCGGCCAGCGAGGGCAGCCCCGCGAGCAGCCCCGCGACCAACCCAACGGCTGGTGCCGCCGCCGCGAACACCGCGCCGACGATCCAGCCGGTTCTACCGAGGCCCATAAACGTCCGCTGCGCCATCCCTGCGGAGTCACCTGCATCGGACAGCGACCGGGACAGCTGGGCAACGCGGCTGCCGAGACTGCGGTCTACGTCGACTTCGACGGTGACCCCTCGGTCGGCCTGCTGCTGTAGCGCGGCCATCGTCCCGGCCATCTGCTGGCGTAGCCGTGACGTGTCGAGACCAACGTCGACATCCAAGACGTTGGAGCGTTCGATCTGCTGTAGCTGTGTCTTGAGCCGGTCCCGGAACTTGTCGGTGTTCGGGACGACTCGGATCGAGATCCTGCCGACCTCGTTACCGCCTGCTGCTGCCATCTGCCCTCCAGGCATGAAAAAGGACCGCTAGCGTCAACGCTGCGGCCCGAACGGGTGTGGGTCTATGTGGTTGTGTGGTCGAGCCGTATCAACGGCTCCACGGGTCGTCTGGGTCGGGTGACCGGCTGTAGGCCGGTAGCGCGTCGAACGGGGACGGCATGTCCCAAATTCCTGACGGGAGATCAGGAACCGTGTCCTGTAGGACACCCTTGGACTCAGAAGCTATTTCGATGGGTGGAGAATCTCCCGTAGCCGACCCCGTAGGGTCGGTCTCGGTTGTAGTACCCCTAGGAACTTCTCTTTTGGGAGAAGTTCCCGGAGAAGTAGGGGTGTTCTGTAGGACACCCTTTGACGGTCCTGTAGGACACCCTTCGGGGTGTAATGGTGCCCTCTGGGACACCCTTTGATCGTTGGCAACCGTGTCCTCTGGGACACCCTTGGACGGGGTGTCCCCGGCGGCAACGGTGTCCTGTAGGACACCCTTCGGGTAGGTCAGTCGGTAGGTGTTGGCGAGTCCCGAGCTATTTCCACTCTTGACGATCTCCAACCATCCCGCCGCGACGTTGGCGGCGATCTGCTTTCGGACCGCTCGGATCTGTAGCCCGGTGGCCCGGGCCAGAGTCTCGGCCGTCACCCACCCTTCGAGGGTGTCGTTGTTGGCGTAGGTGCGGATGACATTGACCACCGATCTCGGCAGCTTGACGTCACCGTTGCGGTTGTACGCCTGATCCCAGACCAGGATCGGCGGGGTACTCACTGTCCCGCCGCCCGCAGCGCCGACATACGGTCGGCCAGCGTTGGCGTCTCCATAATCAAGGCCAACCTGTCCAGTAGGTCAGCCTTGTCCCGGAGCTTGCGCCGATAGCGGTCCTCGTTGTCCCGAGCGCATCCAGCGCACCCGCCGTTTGGTCGGCGGTCCTGCGATGACTTGATGATGTGCCGCCCACTGCGGCAGCGTGTTTCGTCCATAGTCGACGGTCCTCTCATTTCGATGGGTCATCGGAAAGTGGTCAAATAGAAGAACCCCACCGCCCGTGTGCATGAGGTGGTGGCACGGGCGGCAGGGCTCTACTAGTCGCGGTCAACATCGACACACCTTCGGGAACTGAGACCGGCGATGCGGAGCGACCAGGGTGGGGAGGTGCGGGACCACTCCCCTTACCTATTACGGAATACTTCCGCGTGGTCGCTCCGTCATGCCTTCGGCGCATCGTTGACCAGCCCCGCCGTACCCGTCACGTACCGATGGCCTGAGCCTTCGACGGCCGAGAGCAGCCCCGACGCACGGACGAACTTTAGGCCCCGGTCCTCCGGCTCAGGTGGTGGTTCCAGTCCTTTGGCTTCGGCCCGTTCGACTGCACGCTTCCAACGGGTCCGCTCGTTGTTACGTAGCCGTCCGCAATCCGGCGAGCACGTCATAGCGGGACCGCCGACGTTGCGCTCCCCGCCGTTCGCTACCTGCCGCCGAAGCGTGCAGCCAGAGCATTTGCACTTCGGCATCGGGTCAAACTCGCACTGGTACTTCGTGGCGTCCACCTTCGGCGTTGGCATCGGCCCGCCGCAGTGGGCACAGTGCGTACGCTTTGCCGTCTTCCACGGACGGCTACGGTGGTTCTCCACCTTGAACCCGTGGCCGGCCGAAACCATCTCCCCGGCCGGGTTGCTCGTCGGCGGTGCGAGCACAACCGGCTCTGAGATCTGGCCCGGTTCGATGACTTCGACCGTGCCCGTCCCGCCGTCGTTGAGCTTGACCTTGACCGAGGTGCCGTTGATCGGGACCGCCGATTGCTTCGGCTGTGCGTACTTCGGGCAGTCGTCGCCGTCATGGCCCATCACCGGTCCGTGCTCTGAGTCGAACCCGTCACGCTGCGGGTCTGCGAAGTCCCTACGCTCGTCTTCAGTCTCGTCGGACAGTTCATCTGCGAGCACCTCTCGCCACGGCTCACGATGCCGCGTTCGGCCCTTGGGGGTCACGCGGCCAGCTCTGCGACCGCTACGGCGGTCAGTCGGTAGACGGTCACGACAGCTTCGCCGCCGATCATGTACTCGTCGTCTTCGGTGAACTCCCCGACCACTTCGAGATCGAACCTCTCCAGATAGTCCCGGACCACCTCCGGGAACTCACTACGGTCTCGGTAGACGGTGCTGCGCCGAACGCACAGCCGGTTGCCATCTGTGCCGTACATCCCGCCGCGTGCAGCTTCGAGGGTCGGATTCCTGGGAATCACGTACGAGTCGTCAAACGTGTTGGCGTACATCATGCAGTCGTTCTCGTAATGGAACTCTGAGAGCGGTAGCGGGGGTTCGTAGTCCTGGCAGAAGTCGCACATCGCCGTGTTCTCGGTGGGGACGGTGCAGGACAGGCAGTCAATCAAAATCGTTATCTCCGTTGATAGTTGAAGGGTTGGGAGTGCCGCCCGCCGAACACGGGCGGCATCTCACATCGGGTAGGTCAGAAGATCCAGCGGAAGGCTTCCCGTGCGTTCTTCACCGAGACGACCTCCAGTTCCACGCACGTCGAGTTGTTGAACAACGTCGGCTGCGCCTCCCCCGATGCGAACCACTGCATCGTGTAGTCGCCGTGGGTGTAACTCACACGGGTGTAGTCCGATCCGAGGTCCGTGTCGAGTTCTATGTCCTCGAACTCCCAGCCGTTGAGTTCGGCCAGCTCTGCGAGTTGCTTGGCTTCTTCTGACATCGTGTAGCTGGTCACTGCTGCATTCATTTTCATTGCCTCCTATGGCTTTTGGTTGATTGCCGTTCAGACGAACACGTTTCGCAGAACTGCACGGAGTAGCTACCGTCCGCGCTTGCTTTGCGTTCCGCGCCAGCCGAGACGCGGAACCGATGCCCCTCTGACGGGCGACTCTGACCGGGCTACCGGCTGACTCCTGCGGAGAACTTTGTTTCGTGTTCGTCGTTTCGGACGAGTGCGACAGTACGACGGTTCGATCATCGTGTCAATCGTCGTTCTATTGTGTCGTACCAGCGCGATGAACTACGCTGGTCGACATGAGGGAATCTGAGAAGCTGGGACCGCCGTGGGAAGTCGAATTGATTCGCGAGGGCGACAAGCCCGTAGAGGCGATCATCAGAGCGACCGGCGACAACAAACTGACCTCGGATACCGTCCGCGAGGCCAGCAACATGATCATTTCCCGGCTACGGCCCTACGAACATCGCCTATCGGTTCCGACGACGGCACCGACGCTGCAAGCCCTTAGAGCTGCACACGAGGCGGCTGAGGGCAAGATCACGCCGGAATACCTAGCACACCTGGCGGTCGCGTATGAGGAGGTTGTGGAGCGTGGCAGACCGCCGTTTGTCGCCACGCTTGCCCGTGCCATCGGAGGAAAACCCGAGACGGTCAAGGGACATGTTATGAAAGCTCGCGAGGACGGGAAGTACCTGACCAAGCCTCAGCCCGGTAAGCGTGAAGGCGGAACAGCCACACCACTAGCACGGAAGCTGGTCGCCCAGTTCGAACACACGACGGACAGCGCAACGATCAACACATCTGTCAGTCGAGGCGGCTAACTGTCGTTGCAGCCCTGCGGTTTTCGTACGATGTCAAGTATCTACGCTGGGCCGATGACTAATCGAACTGTTCTGATTACAGGTGCGGTCGGACCGAAGGCAGATACGCGGGTGCTGGCGTGGCTTGCGGAGTCCGTAACCGAGATCCGGCCCGACGAGATCGTCTGCACGGAGTCATCGCCGGAACTGTTGGACTGCCTTCGAGAGGTGTACGCGGGGCGTATCGGCGTCCACGGCGGCAGCGTAGGGGATCACGAAGTGGACCAGCTCCCCGAGTTCTACGACATCGCGCCGGGATGGGTCAGCATCGGCCGGCCAACCGACGATGCCACACAGTCCCAGATAGCGGGCAACAACGCGATGCACACAGCCCGCAAGGCCGGCGTGTCGGTTGTCATGGGAGGCACGTACCGGCTCGGGGTCATCTCGGAGACCAAGGGATACGGCGGCAAGGTCAGTTCGACACTGACCGGGATGGAAGTAGGCAACCTGGCTGCCGCCAAGAGACGCAGCGACCTACCGAAGAACAGCCAGCACGGGTTCGGTGTGCTCTCCGTCGATGGTCAGCATGTGACCCCCGGACCTATGCGGTACGAGAGACCACGGACACGGAATTAGCCCGTGGGATTGAGCACCTGGTGTGTGACCTCGGCGCGGCCACGGAGACCTACGAAGTCGACAACGAGATGCCAGTGATCCCCACGGGGGATGGGAATGTCCACCGGCGACCGCGTAGGACGGTAGTTGTGCCCTTTGGCCCGATCCCACCGACCCGCGATGTACTCCCGATAGTTGGAGTTGTTGAACAGCCGAACGTTCGGCCCGGTCCCTTTGATGTGGACGCGGACGACCGCGCCCCGTGGCAGGTGTCCCAGATCTTTGTGTAACCCTTGTGCGGTCACGGCGCTCTCCCACTCGGTCGACGGCGATAGATCAAAGCGAGAATCACGCTACAACCGGGGTCCGACAACTCCAGGTACACGAAAACACCCCCGGCCGCTCGGAGCGGAACCGGGGGTGTCTCGGGTGTTCTAACTAGTGAGCGTGGCCGTGATGTCCGTGACCGGCGTGGTCATCTTCATCCTGGCTTACCCGCTCGACAACCGCCGTCTCGGTGGTGAGCACCATGCGAGCGACCGACGCGGCGTTCAGCACTGCGGAGCGGGTCACCTTGGCCGGGTCGACGATGCCATCGGCGAGCAGATCACCGTAGGTCAGCGTGGCGGCGTTGAAGCCCTGCCCGTCTGGCAGTTCACCGACCTTGCTGACCACCACCGCGCCGTCGAGCCCGGCGTTGGTGGCGATCCAGTACAACGGGGCCGACAGCGCCGAGGCGAACACCTCGAGGCCGATCAGCTCGTCGCCGGTCAGCGAGCCGCGCAGCTCGTCGAGCCCCTTGCGGGCCTGCACCAGCGCGGAACCGCCGCCGATGACAATGCCCTCTTCGACGGCTGCCTTGGCCGCCGACACGGCGTCCTCGACGGCTTCCTTGCGCTTCTTCAGGTCGGTCTCGGTGGCCGCACCGACCTTGATGACCGCGACACCGCCGGACAGCTTGGCGAGGCGCTCTTCGAGCTTCTCGCGGTCCCAGTCCGAGTCGGTGTTCTCGATCTCGCTGCGCAGCTGCGCCTTGCGGGCCTCGATGGCCTCCTGGGTACCCGCGCCGTCGACGATCACGGTGCTGTCCTTGGTGACCACAACGCGCCGGGCCGAGCCCAGCACCTCGAGGCCGGCCTCGCGCAGCACCAGACCCACATCGGGGTTGACCACCTGGGCGGCGGTGACCACGGCGAGATCGTCCAGGAACGCCTTGCGACGGTCACCGAAGAACGGCGCCTTCACCGCAACGGCCTTGAGCGTCTTACGGATGGCGTTGACGACCAGCGTCGACAGCGCCTCCCCCTCGACGTCCTCGGCGATGATCAGCAGCGGCTTGCCGGACTCGGCGACCTTCTCCAGCAGCGGCAGCAGGTCGGGCAGCGAGCTGATCTTGTCGCGGTGCAGCAGCACCAGCGCATCCTCGAGCACCGCTTCCTGGGCGTCGAAGTCGTTGATGAAGTACGCCGAGACGAAGCCCTTGTCGAAGCCGACACCCTCGGTGACCTCGAGCAGCGTCTCCAGCGTGGAGGACTCCTCGACGGTGACCACACCGTCGGCGCCGACGGTGGTCATGGCCTCGCCGACCAGCTCGCCGACCAGCTCGTCGCGCGAAGAGACGGTGGCGACCTGCGCGATGGCGGTCTTGTCGCTGACCGGCTTGGCGGCGGCCAGCAGCGCCTCCGACACGGCGTCGGCGGCCTTGCTGATACCCGCACCGAGCGCGATGGGGTTGGCACCGGCGGCCACGTTGCGCAGGCCGGCCTTCACGATGGCCTGCGCGAGCACGGTCGCGGTGGTGGTGCCGTCACCGGCGACATCGTTGGTCTTGGTGGCGACCGACTTGACCAGCTGGGCACCCAGGTTCTCGAACGGGTCCTCCAGGTCGATCTCGCGGGCGATGGTGACACCGTCGTTGGTCACGACCGGTCCGCCGAACGCCTTGGCCAGCACCACGTGGCGGCCACGCGGGCCGAGGGTGACGCGGACGGCATCGGCGAGCTTGTCTACGCCGGCCTCCATGGCACGGCGCGCAGTTTCGTTGAATTCAATCTGCTTGCTCATAAATGTCCTTCTGTTGATCCCCGTCGCTTCGCTCGCCCCGGGGTGGGGCAATGCACACCGCCCCGGACGTCACCCAATACGGGGACTTCCGGGGCGGTGGACAAAGGCTTACTTGTTGACGACTGCCAGCACGTCACGCGCGGAGAGGATCAGGTACTCCTCGCCGCCGTACTTGATCTCGGTGCCGCCGTACTTGCTGTAGATGACGGTGTCACCCTCGGCAACGTCCAGGGGGATCCGCTTCTCGCCATCCTCATCCCAGCGGCCGGGGCCAACTGCGACGACGGTGCCTTCCTGCGGCTTTTCCTTGGCGGTGTCCGGGATGACCAGACCGGAAGCGGTCGTGGTCTCGGCCTCGTTGGCCTGAACGAGGATCTTGTCCTCGAGTGGCTTGATGTTGACTGCCACGATGGAGCCCTCCACTTAGTTGGGTGTGAGTCCTGGATTGCTCCGGGACCGGTGGTTACCAGGTGTTCGGCATGCGTCCGAGCCCTCGCACCGTCGTCGCGGGTGCCGGCGCCGGGTTTGGCCGCGTGCCACCTAGCACTCTATACACGCGAGTGCTAGCACTCAAGGCTGGGATGTGTCAGACGCCGCGCTCGCCAGGACGACGAGTCCGAACGCCACCGCGAACCGGTGACCGAGCACCCCGGCCACATCACCCCGACCGACGGTGACGTCATGACCGAGCTCCTCGGCCAGCGCCCGGACCAGTTCGTCGTCCCCGGCTCCCCCGCCGATCACCAGGCGCTTGGCCGCCAACCGCCAACTTCGCCATTCCGCACCCGAGAGCACCGACGTGAACGGCAGCTGTACCGGATCAAGCTGATCGGAGGACCTCACCGGGTTGTCATTGAAGAACCCGTGCGGGTGCATCACCTCAATGAGTTGCAACCTACGTGAACGAGCGCGGATCGATCAGCAGGTGGTCGGATACATCCCCGACCATCTCGACATCGACCTTGCGCTCGGTGAAATACCAGCCGTCGGCATCGCGGACGAAACTGTCGTCGTAGCGGCCGACAACGATGGGCTGCAACGGCACCCTGTCGGTCTGCTGCACGACGCAGAAGGTCGAGCGGGCCCGGGCGGTATCGCCGTCGATGTCCACGATCGGATTGAGCACCAGATGCCGGGTGCGGGTCCGGTTGCCGTGCTCAGGAAAGCGCCGCGTGGTCTTGGCGAACAGCCCGGCGATCGCCTCGGCGCCGGCGACACCCATGAAGTTGCCGCGGCCGAGCAGCTGTCCGACACCGTCGAAATCACCGGCGTCGATCAGCTCGGCATAGCGGTGGAGCAGCTCGGTGATCTCGGCTCTACTCATGGTCGCCTCCGCACTCGCTCCGGCGCTCACGCGACCTGACCCTGCACGACCGGTAAGCCCGGGTTGCTGGCGGCCTCGAGCGCCGACGGCGGTGCCCCGGCATCGATCAGGTGCGCGGCAAACGAGGCGATCATCGCGCCGTTGTCGGTGCACAGCCGTGGCCGCGGCACCCGTAGTGTCAAACCGGCCGCCGCGCAGCGCTGTTCGGCCAGGTCGCGGACCCGGGAGTTGGCGGCCACACCACCGGCGATCAGCAACGTGGACACCCCGAGATCGGCGGCGGCCCGCACCGATTTGGCGGTCAGCACATCGGCGACGGCCTCCTGGAACCCGGCGGCGACATCGGCCCGCGGGGCGTCCGGATTCTTCTCCAGATGCCGCGCGACAGCGGTCTTGAGCCCGGAGAAGCTGAAGGCATACGGGGCGTCGCGCGGGCCGGTCATCCCGCGTGGGAACACGATGGCACCCGGATCGCCGGTGCGCGCCAGGTCATCCAGCGGTTTGCCGCCCGGATAGCCGAGCCCGAGCAGGCGGGCAACCTTGTCGTAGGCCTCGCCCGCCGCGTCGTCGACGGTGCTGCCGAGTTCGACGATCGGCTCGCCGAGTGACCGGACGTGCAGCAGTTCGGTGTGCCCGCCCGAGACCAGCAGCCCGACACATTCGGGCAGCGGGCCGTGGTCGTACACGTCGGCGGCCAGGTGCCCGCCGAGGTGGTTGACGGCGTAGAACGGCACCTCCCAGGCCGCGGCGTAGGCCTTCGCGGCGGCGACACCGACCAGCAGTGCGCCGGCCAGACCGGGGCCGATGGTCGCGGCCACCACATCGGGTTTGGCCACCCCGGCGGCGTCCAGTGCGCGGCGCATGGTCGGGCCCAGTGCCTCCAGGTGTGCGCGGGACGCGATTTCGGGGACGACGCCACCGAAGCGGGCGTGCTCGTCGACGCTGGAGGCGACCTCGTCGGCCAGCAGCGTGACGGTGCCGTCTGCCAGCCGGGCGATACCGACTCCGGTTTCGTCACAGGAACTTTCGATGGCCAGGATGATCATGTCCGGTCCCGTTTCATGGTGTAGGCGTCGGCGCCGCTGACCTTGTAGTACCGCTTGCGGATTCCGACCCGGACGAAGCCGACGCTCTCGTACAGGCCGATCGCGGCGTCGTTGTCGGTGCGCACTTCCAGAAAAACCTCACCGCGCTGGGCGAATTCGAGCAGATCGTCGAGCAACAGCCGGCCGATGCCGCGACCCTGGCAGGCCGGGTCGACACCGATGGTGTGCACCTCGTATTCGTACGGCGGGATGCGCCCGAGCCGCGAGATGCCGGCGTAGCCGACCAGCCGACCGTCTTCGCGGGCGGCGATGTAGTGGTTGTGCCTGGCCGCGATACCGTGCACGAACGCGGCCGGTGGCCAGGGGTCGTCACCGGCGAACAGCTGGGCCTCCAACTCGGCACAGCGCGCCGCGTCGGCCTTGGTCAGCTTGTCGATCATCGTATGTTCGGTTCCGGTCACGCCAACCCGCGTTCGGCCAGCGATTTCGCATCCGGGCGGCGCAGGTACAGCGGGATCAGCGGCTCCGGTACGACTGTCCAGTCCGCCACTGCGGCAGCCAGTTCGGCCGCAGTCGGATATTCCGGGCCGATCACCGGCAGCCCGAACAACCCGGCATGTGACGGCGATCCGGCAACGCGCTCCACCCCGGTGGTGTCCACATCCGCCGGCGCGCTGACATCCGGTCCGGCGATCCGCACCCCGTCGCGGTAGCGGGCCCAGTACACCTCACGGCGGCGCGCATCGGTGACCACCAGCACCTCGCCCATGGTGGCGCCGCCGATGGCGTCCAGCGTGCACACCCCGAACACCGGGATTCCCAACGCGTGCCCGTAGGCCGCCGCGGTGGCCATCCCGACCCGCAGGCCGGTGAACGGCCCCGGCCCGCAGCCCACCACCACAGCCTGCAGATCGGCCATGCTGTGACCGCTGTCGGCAAGTGCGGCAACCACGTTCGGGGTGAGCCGCTCGGCGTGCGCACGGGGGTCGACGATGGTCTTCTCGGCCAGTGTGGTGATCGTATCGGCGACGGTCACGATGCCCGCGGTGACCGCAGGGGTCGCCGTGTCGATGGCCAGTACCAGCGTCATTGCACCGTGCTCCATTGCCAACTCGCCGTACGCATCTCGGAATCGGGGTCGCGGTCCAGGTGCACGTCGAGATGATGATCGGACAGTCGTTCGGCCAGACCTTCGCCCCACTCGACGACCACCACCGCGTCGTCGAGGTCGGTGTCCAGGTCCAGCGAGTCGAGCTCGCCGAGCAGGTCGCCGCCGTGGTCGAGCAGTCGGTAGATGTCGACGTGCACCAGCGCGGGCGCACCGTCGCGGCGGGCCGGATGTACACGTGCCAGCACATAGGTCGGCGAGGTGACCGGGCCGTCGACATCCATCGCCTGCGCGATTCCCTTGGTCAGCATGGTCTTTCCTGCTCCCAGCGGACCGGACAGCACCACCACGTCACCGGCGCGCAGCCCCTGCCCCAACCGGGCGCCGAGGGCGACCGTGTCCTCGGGGGTCGCCAGCGACGCGGTCCCGCCCGCCCGCTCAGCCATGCCGGGCCCGTTCCCTGAGCCGGCGGGTCAACGCCACCAGCTTGGACGGGGTGGCCTTCTCGACCAGACGTACCAGCGCATCGTCGATGACTTCCGGCTGTTCGAGCTGCACCAGGTGCCCGGCGCCGTGCACCACCAGCAACTCACACTTCGGCAGCACATCGGCCATCTCCTGCGAATACTCCAGGGGTGTCAGCAGATCCCGGTCACCGCAGGCGACCAGGGTCGGGATCTTGGCCAGCGTCTCCAGGCCCTCGGTTTCGTCGTGCACCTCCAGGGCGTGCAGGAAGCCGACCAGGGTGTGCACCGGGGTGTCATGCATCATGGATTCGCTGAACGCGACCACGCTGGGGCTGATGTCCTCGTTGCCGTAGGACGCTGCCCGCAGCACCGGCCCGATGATCGAGCGCGCCACTCCGCGGCCGCTGCGCACCAGACCCGGGGCGTAGCGCACCGCGAACCGGGCCGCCTCCAACGCCGGGTTACGAAGGATCTCACCGAGCGGTGATCGCGAAACACCCTCGGCCGCAGAGGAGATCAGTGCCGCACCGACGATGCGGGTGGGATAACGCTGCGGATACTGACGGGCGTGGGACAGCACGGTCATACCGCCCATGGAATGGCCGACCAGCACCACCGGGCCCTTGGGGGCCAGCACCGCCAGCACGGATTCCAGATCCTGGCCCAGCTGCGGCACCGTGAAGGTGTCCGGTGAAGCATCACCGGACAGACCGTGCCCGCGCTGGTCGTAGAACACCATCCGGACCTGATCGCCCCACTGCCGGGCCAGTCGGTCACGCTGAAAGTGAAAGGCGCCCATACGAAGGCAGAAGCCGTGGGCGAACACCACGGTCAGCGGGGCATCCGGCGGCCCGCACTCGCGCACCGCCAGCGGCACCCCGTCATCGGTGGTGACCACCACGCTGCGGTCGCCGTGCACCAGCGTGAAATCCTCGCCCGCGTAGGGATCCTCGGATTCGGCGCGGCGCGCGATCGCCCGCGCCACGGACACCCCGGCCACTGATCCGACCGCGGTCAACCCGGCCACGCCCGCCAGCCAGCGGGCCACCGCCCAGTCTTTGGCCGCCAACGGATCAGCCCTTCCCGCCGCGGTACACCCGGGTGACCCGACCACGCGGGCTGGTGACCACCTCGTAGTTGATGGTGCCGAGCAGATCGGCCCAGTCCAGGGTGGTCGGCTCGCCGGAATCGCCGGGGCCGAACAGGATTGCCTCATCGCCGACGCTCACGTCGACCGGGCCGGGGCCCAGATCGACGACGAACTGGTCCATACAGACCCGGCCTACATTGTGTCGGCGCCGACCGTTGATGGACACCTCCAGGCGTCCGCTCAGGGTGCGGAAGATCCCGTCGGCGTAGCCGATCGGCAGCAGCGCCAGGGTGGTGTCCCGCGGCGCGATCCAGGTGTGTCCATAGGACACCCCGTCTCCGGCCTTGATCGAACGCAGCAGCGCCACCGGGCATTTCAGTGTCATCGCCGGGCACAGCCCCATATTCCCGAGGGCCGGCACCGGTGTCTGACCGTAGATCGCGATACCGGGCCGGATCATGTCGTAGGCCAGATCGGGTCGGGTCATCGCACCGGGTGAACTGCACAGGTGCGCGATCTCGAAGTGCACGCCGGCGGCCTCGGCCTGCGCGCGCATGGCATCAAACTGCTGCGCCTGCAGGTCGGTGGGGCCCGGGTTCGCCGGGTCGTCGGCATTGGCGAGGTGGCTCATGATGCCGCGGGTGCGCACGGTCCCCTCGGCCACCGCGTGTCCGAGTGCGGTCAGCACCTTGGCGAGGTCGGCGGCGACCACCCCGTTGCGGGACATGCCGGTGTCGACCTTCAGTGTGGTCACCGCGGTCACACCGGTGCGCCGGGCCGCGTCGACCAGATCGTCGAGCTGGGCCAGCGAGGACACGGCAACCTGGACATCGGCGGCCAGCGCGGGGGCGAAATCGGTGCCCGGTGTATGCAGCCAGGCCAGCACGGGGGCGGTGATGCCGGCGGCGCGCAGGGCCAGCGCCTCGGCGACGGTCGCGACACCGAGGTCGGTGGCACCGGCAGCCAGGGCGGTCCGGGCGACCGGGACGGCGCCATGGCCGTACCCGTCGGCCTTGACCACTGCCATCACAGCCGCCGACCCGGCATGCTGACGCAGCACCCGCACGTTGTGCGCGATGGCGTCGAGGTCCACCTCAGCGGTGGGGCCGGTCGGATCGGTGGCGGGCATCAACTCGATTTTGTCATGCCCCGCGAAACCTCAGTGCGCGAAGGGCTGCACCTGATCGAAATGGCCACCGGGTTTCAGCTGGTCAAGATGGCCGATCACGGTGATCGTGTCATCCTTGAGCGCCCGCGCCAGATCGGCCGAGAAGCCCTCCCGGACCACCACCCGCAGCACCGTCACGTCCTCGGCACCCTCGGGCATCGTGTAGGCGGGCACCTGCCAGCCGTAGGCACGCAGCGCCTGCGAGACGTCGAACTCGGTGTAACCGCGGTCACCCTTGAGCCGGTAGCTGACCACCGGGATCGCCGAACCGTCGGTGATCAGCTCAAAATGCTCGCTGTCGCGGAGCTGATCGCCCAGCCAGCGGGCGGTGTCGGACAGACAGTGCATCACCTGCGAGTAACCGGCCCGGCCCAGCCGCAGGAAGTTGTAGTACTGGCCGACGACCTGATTGCCCGGCCGGGAGAAGTTCAGGGTGAAGGTGGGCATGTCCCCACCCAGGTAGTTGACCCGGAACACCAGCTCCTCGGGCAGCTGTTCGGCGTTGCGCCACACCACAAAACCGATACCCGGATACGTCAGCCCGTACTTGTGACCGCTGACGTTGATCGATACCACCCGCGGCAGCCGGAAATCCCACACCAGATCGGGATGCAGGAACGGCACCACGAACCCGCCGCTGGCCGCGTCCACGTGCACCGGCACGTCGACACCGCCGTCGGCGGCGAGCGTGTCCAGGGCCGCGCAGATCTCGGCGATGGGCTCCAGTTCGCCGGTGTAGGTGGTGCCCAGGATGCCGACCACACCGATGGTGTCCTCGTCGACGGCGTCGACCACCTGCTCGGGGGTGATGACGTAGCGATCCTCGCCCATCGGTAGGTAGCGCGGTTCGACATCGAAATAGCGGCAGAACTTCTCCCACACCACCTGCACGTTGGAACCCATGACCAGGTTCGGGGTGCGCCCCTTCCACTCGCCCACCTTGGCGCGCCACCGCCATTTCATGGCCAGCCCGGCCAGCATGACGGCCTCGCTGGACCCGATGGTGGAGACGCCGACGGCGGTGTTGGGGTCGTCGTCCTGCAAATCCTCGGCGTGGAACAGGTCGGCCACCATGGCCACGCAGCGCGCCTCGATGGCTGCCGTCGCGGGGTATTCGTCCTTGTCGATCATGTTCTTGTCGAACGTCTCGGCCATCAGCTTCTCGGCCTCGGGGTCCATCCACGTCGTGACGAAGGTCGCGAGGTTCAGCCGGGAGCTACCGTCGAGCATCAGCTCATCGTGGATGTAGCGGTAGGCGGCCTGCGGGTCCATCGATTCGCCGGGCATCCGCAGCGCCGGCACCGGGTCGGTCGACAGCCTGCCGGTGTAGGCGGGCGAGATGTGCGGTGCGCGCGGCTTGTGCTTGCGGCTCATACAGATATCCCTTTCGGTGTCAGCGATGCGATGGCGGTGCGTAGGTGGGCGAGGATTCCCCCCGCCGAGGTGGGTGCGGGTCGCGGTCCCGGATCCGCAGCGGCCAGCGCGGCAGCCCGGGCGTGGACGTGGGCGGCCATGGCGGCGGCCTGCGCCGGAGCCCGGCCGGCGGCCAGCAGCGCGCCGATGATCCCGGACAGCACGTCACCGGATCCCGCGGTGGCGGCCCAGGATTGACCGGCCGGGTTGAGGTAGGTCTCACGGTCATCGGTGATCACCGTGACATGACCCTTCAACAGCACGGTGGCCCCGAGCGTGTCGGCCAGCCGGCGGGCGGCGCCCACGCGGTCGTCACCGACGGGCGCACCGGCCAATCGCTGGTACTCCCCCGCATGCGGGGTCAGCACGGTGGGTGCACTGCGCCCGGCAACCAGGGCCGGGTCGGCGGCCAGCAGGGTCAGCGCGTCGGCGTCGACGATCACCGGAAGGTCAGTTTCCAGCGCGAAACGTAATGCCGTCAAGGCGGTTTCGTCGGTACCCAGACCGGGGCCGACCACCCAGGCCTGGACTCGGCCCGCGGTATCGGTGTCCGGTGTGGCGACCACCTCGGGCCAGTGCATGACGACATCGTGCGCGGCGCTGCCGGCGTAGCGGACCATGCCCGCCGTCGCCGCGACCGCCGCCCCAGTGCTCAGGATGGCCGCACCCGGGTAGGTCGCCGAACCGGCCAGGATGCCGGTGACACCCTGGGTGTACTTGTCATCGTGCGGACCGGGCACCGGCCAGTCGAAATCGCCTGGCTCCAGCCCGAGGACATCCGAGGGCGCGAGGTCCAGGCCGATGTCGATGAGCTCGACGCGGCCGCAGTCGGCCAGGGCGTGCACGGGTTTGTAACCGCCGAAGGTGACGGTGACCGCCGCGCTGACGTGCGGCCCGTCGGCTGCGCCGGTCAATGCGTCCACACCACTGGGTAGGTCGACGGCGACGACCGGTGCGGCGTTGGCCGCGAACACGGCTGCCGCGTCGGGCCGCAGCGGTCCGCGTCCGGAGATGCCGACCACACCGTCGATCACCAGATCCATTGGCGCCGGGATGGTCTCGACGATGCGGCCACCGGCCTTGCGGAAGGCGCTGAGCGCAGCCGGGTGCGTCCGCTCCGGTGAGAGCAGCACCGCGGTGGCCTGGGCGCCGCGGCGGCGCAGGAAGGTCGCCGCCCAGAGCGCGTCACCTCCGTTGTCGCCGGAGCCGACGACGGCGCAGATCCTACGTCCGGTGACGGTGCGCAACTCGCGGGCGATGACGCTGGCCAGCCCGTAGGCGGCCCGGCGCATCAGCACCCCGTCGGGCAGCGCGGCCAACAACGGAGCCTCGGCGGCGCGGATGGCGTCGGGGCCGTAGTAGTGCCGCATCCCCCACAGGTTAGGCCATACGATCTTGCGCCATGAGCTATCCCGGTTACCCGCCTCCGGTGACCAAGCGCCCCGTCTCAGGTATCGATCTCGCGTTCTCGATCCTGGCGCTGCTGCTGGCCGTGTGCGGCGGTGGCGTGGCCGCGTTCTTCGGGATCTTCTTCATGGCGTTCACCGACTACTGCCCACCCGAGACATGCGATATCGATGCCGGGGTCAGCGCGATGTTCGCCGGCTTCATCGCGGCCGCCCTGCTGTGGATTGCCGGCACGACACTGACGATCGTGTTGCTGGTGCGCCGCTCCCGGGCGTGGCCGTACGCCCTCGGCACACTTGTGTTGTGCGCCGGGGCGTGCGTGCTCGGGATCGCGGGGTACATCGCCGCGGTGGGAGCCTGATCAGACGGTGGCGGGCACCGACGCCGGTTCCACCGTCACCTTGATGGCCTCACCCTTTTTGACGATCTCGAACGCGTCGAGCACATTGTCGAGCGGGATGTGCCGCGTGATCAGATCCTTGACCGGCACCTGACCGGTCGAGATGTACTGCAGCGCACGCTTGTTGTGCTCGGGGGCGGACCCGTTGGCACCGTGGATGTGCAGCTGCCGGTAGTGCACGACATTGGAGTCGCAGGTGATCGTCGGATCGGTCTTGGGCAGACCACCGAAAAACGAGATGCGGCCGTTGCGGGCGGCCATCGCGATGGCCTGTTCCTGGGCGACGTTGGCTGCGGTGGCGGTGATGACGATATCTGCGCCGCGGCCGCCGGTGAGCTCCATGACCTTCTCGACCACGTCGACGTCGGCGGCGTTGATGACCCCGTCCGGGTTCACCGCGTCGGCCGACATCGTCAGGCGGGCGTCGTTGACGTCGACGAGGTAGATGGGCCCACATTTGTGCACACCGCGGGCGATGCGGATGTGCATGCAGCCGATGGGGCCGGCGCCGAACACGACGACGGTGTCACCCTCCTCGATGCCGAGCAGTTCCTGGGCGTTGATGGCGCAGGCGAACGGTTCGGCCGCTGACGCCTCGTCGAATCCGACATTGTCCGGAATCTTGTTCAGACCATCAACTTTGAGCACCTGCTTGGGCACGATCATGTACTCGGCGAAGCCGCCGTCGTACTGGTAGCCCATCGAGGTCTGGTTCTGGCACACCGCCATCCAGCCCTTGCGACACTCGTGGCACTCACCGCACGGTACGGCGGCGATGACCTGGACGCGGTCGCCCTCGGCCCAGTCGCTGCCGTAGGTGGCGTTGACGTTGGCGCCGACCTCGACGATCTCGCCGGCGATCTCGTGGCCGATGGTGCGCGGCGGGGTCAGGTTCTGGTGCCCGTTGTGGAAGATCTTGACGTCGGTGCCGCAGGTGGAGCAGTTGCGTACCCGCAGTTTCACCTCGTCGGGTCCGCAGTCCGGCTCCGGCACATCTTCCAGGCGGACGTCCTCGGGGGCGTAGAAACGCAGGGCTTTCATGGGCCGGTCCTTCCGGTTGGCTGGCAACTCCAGGGATCTGCTGCTTCAGCACTGTAGTCGCAATCCGGTCATAAAACCACAAATCTGAGTGCCCGTTTTCGCCCGAATTGCTTGCATTTCTGCCCGAGTATGCGTATTACTAGATGTGCATGTGACCCGCATCACCCAGAAACCGGAGGTCAACGGATGTCCACCACAGTCGAGGCGCCACCACGGACGGGCGCACGCGTGCGGGTGCAGAAACTGGGCACCGCGCTGTCGAACATGGTCATGCCCAACATCGGCGCATTCATCGCCTGGGGTCTGATCACCGCCCTGTTCATCGAGGCGGGCTGGCTGCAGGCGATCTTCGCCGGCCTCAAGGATCCGGGCGGCTGGGTCGCCCAGATCGGCGGCTGGGGAGACTACGACGGCGCCGGGATCGTCGGCCCGATGATCACCTACCTGCTGCCGCTGCTGATCGGCTACACCGGCGGCCGGATGGTGCACGGTAACCGCGGTGCGGTCGTCGGCGCCATCGCCACCATGGGTGTCATCACCGGCGCCGAGGTCCCGATGTTCATGGGCGCCATGATCATGGGCCCGTTGGGTGGCTGGTGCATGAAGAAGTTGGATGCGCTGTGGGAAGGCAAGATCCGGCCCGGCTTCGAGATGCTGGTGGACAACTTCTCCGCGGGCATCCTGGGCATGCTGCTGGCCATCTTCGGGTTCTTCGGTATCGGACCCATCGTGTCCGGGTTCACCACCGCCGCCGGCAATGCCGTCGACTTCCTGGTCGAGAACAACCTGCTGCCGCTGACCTCGATCCTCATCGAACCGGCCAAGGTGCTGTTCCTCAACAACGCCATCAACCACGGTGTCCTGACCCCGCTGGGCACCACCCAGGCGTTGGAAACCGGCAAGTCGGTGCTGTTCCTGCTGGAGGCCAATCCCGGCCCCGGCCTCGGACTCCTGTTGGCGTTCATGTTCTTCGGCAAGGGCGCGGCCCGCGCCTCGGCTCCCGGTGCCGCCATCATCCAGTTCTTCGGCGGTATCCACGAGATCTACTTCCCCTACGTGCTGATGAAGCCGAAGCTGATCATCGCGACCATCCTCGGCGGTATGACCGGTGTGTTCATCAACGTGTTGTTCGGGTCCGGCCTGCGCGCTCCCGCCGCACCGGGATCAATCATCGCGGTCTATGCGCAGACCGCCAGCGGCAGCTTCCTCGGTGTCACGCTGTCGGTGTTCGGTGCCGCAGCGGTGTCGTTCCTGGTGGCCGCGTTCCTGCTCAAGACCGACAAGGCCGCCGATGAGGGCGACCTGAGCGCGGCGACCGCCGAGATGGAGGCGATGAAGGGCAAGAAGTCCAGCGTGGCGGGGCTGCTGACCAGCGGCGGCCCGATCTCGAGCATCGTGTTCGCCTGCGATGCCGGCATGGGGTCGTCGGCGATGGGCGCGTCGGTGCTGCGCAAGAAGGTCAACGCGGCCGGGTTCAGTGATGTGAAGGTGACCAACCAGTCGATCGCCAACCTCACCGACACCTACGGTGTGGTGGTCACCCACCGCGACCTGACCGACCGGGCACGCCTGAGAACAGGTTCCGCGGTGCATGTCTCGGTGGAGGACTTCATGAACACACCGGCCTACGACGAGATCGTCGAGATGCTGCGGCGCACCAACGGTGCCGGCGGCGACACCATCGTCGAGGACAGCGGGGCGAGCGACGCACCGGGTGATGACGTGCTGCCACTGTCCTCGATCGTGTTGAACGGTAGCGGTGGCACCGCCTCCGCCGCCATCGATGAGGCCGGTGCACTGCTGGTCGCCTCGGGTTCGGTCGAACCGGCGTATGTCGGGGCGATGCACGAGCGCGAGAAGTCGGTGTCGACCTACATGGGTAACGGGCTGGCCATCCCGCACGGCACCAACGAGGCCAAGACCGCGATCCGTAAGACCGGGATCTCGTTCGTGCGCTACCCCGAGCCGATCGACTGGAACGGCAAGCCCGCCGAGTTCGTGGTGGGTATCGCCGGGGCCGGCAACGACCATATGGCGCTGTTGACCAAGATCGCGCACGTGTTCCTCGACAAGGAGCAGGTCGCGAAGTTGCGCACCGCGACCACCGCCGAGGAGATCCGGGCCGTGCTGACAGCGGGCGACTGACACCCCGGTGGAGAATGTCCTCCGTGGATTCAGATAGCCGCCAGCGTCAGATCGTCGAGTTCGCCCGCAGTCGTGGGCGAGTCGAGGTGCCGGCACTGGCCGAGGAACTTCAGGTCGCGACGGAGACCATCCGTCGCGACCTGAAGGTTCTCGCGGGACGACGACTACTCAAGCGTGTTCACGGCGGGGCAATCCCGCTGGAGACCGCGGCCTTCGAGTCGGGGCTGGCCTACCGCAGCCAGATCGACCTGGCGCAGAAGCACCGCATCGCCGGAGCCGCGGCGAACGAACTGCACGGGGCCGAAACGGTCTACCTGGACGAAGGTTTCACGCCCCGGCTGATCGCCCAGTTGATCGCCGATCAGGAGTTGACAGTGGTGACGGCCTCGCTGCTGGCCGCCGAGGCACTGGCACACAGCGAGACGGTGACTGTGCTGCTGCTGGGTGGCCGGATGCGCGGCCGCACACTGGCGACGGTCGACGAATGGGCGCTGGACCGGTTGCGCAGTTTGGTCATCGACATCGCCTTCCTCGGCACCAACGGCATTTCGGTGGAGCACGGGATCACCACCCCGGACCCCGCGGTCGCCGCGGTGAAGCAGACCGCGGTGCGGGTCGCGGGTCGGCGCGTGCTGGTCGCCGCACACTCCAAATTCGGCGAGACCCACTTCTGCCGATTCGCCGATGTTTCGGATTTCCAGACGGTCATCACCGGCACCGAACTGACGGCGACCGAGGCGCACCGCTATGAGGCTCTGGGGCCCAGCGTCATTCGGGTGTGACCTTGCCCTAGAAGGGTGGTGGGTTGGCTTCGATGTCGGCGCGGTTGAGGGCGCGTTCGTGGGCGATGCGGTAGGCGCGTGATTGTGCGCGGGTGCGGCTGCGTTTGGGGGCGGCC